>JAJRXN010000416.1 GCA_024276295.1 Acidobacteriota bacterium | reverse complement strand
GCCGCCGCCCCGGAACGACCACCGGCTCCCGAGCGGGCGGTGGTCGAACGGGCGCCATGGTGGCCGTTCGAAAAGGGCCCGCACTACGGCGAGGTCCCGGCCTCGCGCCGCCACGATCCGCGCGTGCTGCGGCTGCCGGTCGGCTCGTTCGACACCCGGGGAGCCGGGCTCGCGATCCCCGTGGAGCTGCTCGCGGACGAGCAGGATCTGCGCGCCGGCCACGGCCCCTGGCTCGTGCAACTGACGGGGCCGATCACGGAGTCCCGCAAGGCCGTGCTGGCCGAAGCCGGAGCGTCCATCGTCCGCTACGTGCCGAACAACGGCTTTCTCGTCGTCGCCCCCGATCCGGACCGACTGCGCGCCGCCCCCGGCGTGCTGTGGGTCGGGCCGTACCAGCCGGCCTACCGCATCGAGCCGTCGATCGGCGGGGCACCGACCGCCTCGCCCGAGCGCGCGCGGAACCGCTGGTTCGACCTGCGCGTGCGCCTCGTCGATCCGGACCTCGAGCCGGCCGTCCTCGCGCGGCTCGAGGCGCTCGGCGCGTCGGTCGACCGGAACGCAACGTTCGACCCGCACGACGTTCCGGGCCGGATCTACTTCCGTACCGACGCCGCGCAGATCTTCACCATCGCGCGCTGGCCGGAGGTGTGGTGGATCGAGGAGGTCTCGCGCGAAGGCTTCACGCTCAACGCCGAGACGAAGGTCGTGATCCAGTCCGGCGCCATCGGCAACGGCACGCCGCTGTGGGACGCCGGCGTCGACGGGCGAACCCAAGTCGTCGGTGACATGGACTCCGGTCTCGACGTCGACACGATCCTCGTCTCGCACACCGCGACAGACGCCGGCACGCCGGGTCCGGACCACCGCAAGGTCCTCGTCTATTCCGGCTGGAGCAGCCCGCCGGACTTCCAGACCTGTGCCGGCACGTCCGGGTATTCGCACGGCACCAACACCACGCAGTGCGCCGTCGGCAACCGGTCCGACCTCGGCCTCGACGGCAACCTCGATGGCGTCGCCCGCGCCGCGAAGGTCGTGTTCCAGGACGTCGGTCCGAGCGATTTCATCTGCTGCCTCGTCGGCTGTCTCGACGTGCCGCCGTCGTTGTTCGCGCTCTACGACGAGGTCCGCGCCCAGGGCGGACACCTGACCAACGGCTCGTTCGCGATCTGCGACTACGGGACCTACGGCAGTCACGCCTCCGACGCCGACCGGTACGCCTGGGACAACCGCGACTTCCTGGCGTTCTTCTCCGGCGGCAACGGCGGGGCGGGCAACGCCTGTCCGGGTACCAACAAGAACAACATCTCCTCGGGCGGCCACTACCAGGACCCGTTCCAGAACGAACACTACGGCTCGACCGGCCCCGGCCCCGACGGCCGCGTCGGCCCCACCGTGCTCGCCCCGGCCTGCGACCATGCCGGCGGCAACACGGAGCCCGAGTTCGACTTCGACACCTCGACCAGCATCCAGAGCGACGACAACGACATCACGGGCACGCCCGCGGGCGACGAGGGTCTCGACCAGGGGAGCTGCGGGACGTCGTTTTCGAGCCCCTACCTGATGGGAGCCGCCGCGCTGATCCGCGACTACTTCGAGCAGGGTTTCTTTCCGTCGGGTCAGGCCGCGGCCGGCGACGCCTTCGCACCGTCCGGCGCGCTGGTCAAGGCGGCGCTGATCAACAGCGGCGACTTCGTCGAGGGCTGCGTCGGCTGCGCCGAACCAGGCCTGATGGGCTCAATGGGGATGGGCCGCGTCAACCTCTCGAACACGCTGGCGATCGCCGGCGACGCCCGCACCGCGCCGGGCATCCGCGTGATCGATCGCGGCATGGACGTCGGACTCGCCACCGGCGAGACGCTCGAGGAACCGATCGAGATCACCGACACGACAAGACCGCTGCGCGTGACGCTGGTCTGGGTCGACCGCGAGGGCTCGCTGCTGACCAACGACCTGCGTCTGGTCGTCACCGGACCCGGCGGCGGCGCTGCGCAGACGTACTACGGCAACAACTTCTCCGCCGGTCCCTTCTCGCTCTCGCAGGCGGCCGACGGCACGACCGACGACCACGCCAACGTCTTCGAATCGGTGCGCATCGACCCGGCGGAACTGGTCACGGGGACCTGGACCGTCCGTGTCGAGGGAACGAACGTGCCGATGGGCGACCCGTCCTGGAGCGACACGCAGCCGTTCGCGCTGATCGCCGCCGGCGGGTTCGACAGCGTCGGGATTCCCGAGGTCTCTCCGGTCGGTTCCTCCGAGCCGCTGCGGGTCGTCTCCGCCACCGGCACCGACGTGACATGGACCTGGGAAGACCTCCAGCAGGCCGCGACGACGTACTCGTTCTACCGCGGCTCGCTCGCCACGCTCGCCGCCGGAAGCTGGGACCTCCGGATGATCGATGCCGGCCAGTGCGACATCCCGACCAGCACGACGACCGTCGCCGACCGCCGCGACGGTGCCAGCTCGTACTACCTGGTCGCGGCGCGCCGCGACGGCCGTGACGGCACGCTCGGCAGCGGAAGCGACGGCTCGCCCCGCCCCGGCGCCGATCCGGCCTGTCCCTGACGCCCGGCACGCGGTCCCTTCCTGAGCGCGGTCCGCTGCCGCCCTCCCTGCCCCGGTGCTACGATCACCGGCCCGCCATGTCGCGGCCGCCCCGCGCCGCGGGAGGTGCGAGATGTTCGACATCGAAAAGCTGCTCACCGACGTCTTCCGCCCGGAGCCGGGCGAGACGGTCACCGTGGCCGTCGACCTGCCGCGGGAGGGGGTCCCGGACAACCCCGACTGGCGTGAGCGGCGCGAGATGGCCGAGGAGTGGCGCCAGGCGCTCGAACGGCTCGCCGAGCGGATCGGCTTCGCGGTCCGGCCGCTCCTGGCCTGGCCGGCGACCGGGGCCAACAACGCCGACCTGCCGCCACGCGGCCTGCTCGGCGACGAGGACGTCGAACTCGAGCCGGTGCTCTCCGGCTCGACGCTCGTGCTGGCGATGACCGAGTTCTCGGCGACGGCGCCGCTGGCGAAGCTGGCCGAGAGGCTTGCCGACTTCCGCGCCGCCTCGATGCCCGGCCTGCTGCGCCGGATGGAGAACTCGGCGCTCGCCGCCGACTACGCCGAGGTCGCCCGGCGGTGCCAGGCGATCCTCGAACGCCTCCTCGGCGCGGTGCTGGTCGACGTGACGTTCTCGACCGGGCATCGGGCGTGGTTCGATCTGCGCCATCGCACTCCCGAGGTCGACGACGGCTTCCTGCCGCGGGGCAAGCCCGGCGACAGGATCATCAACCTCCCGTCAGGCGAGACCTTCTGCGTGCCCTACGAGGGGGAACGCGACGGGGTGCCGTCGTGGACCGCCGGCTCTATCCCCGTCGCCGAGGAGGGCGAGACGGTCGTCTTCCGCGTCGCCGGCAACCGCGTGATCGCGGTCGACGGGCAGGGCGCGCTCGCCGAACGCTACCGGGCGCTTTTCGCCGACGATCCGGTCCGCGCGAACATCGCGGAGGTCGCCTTCGGCGTCAACGAGGCGGCGGTCGTGACGGGCAACGTGCTCGAGGACGAGAAGGCCGGCTTCCACTGGGCGTTCGGTCGTTCGGATCATCTCGGCGGCGCCGTCGGAGTCGGCGCCTTCCGCCGGCCGGAGACCGTCGTCCATCAGGACATCGTCTACGCGCGCGGCAACCCGATCACCGTCACCGAGGCCCGTGTCCGCCGTGCCGACGGCAGCGAGGCGGTGATTCTCGAGAACGGGGACTACGTGATCTGATCGGCGGACGACCATCGAATGGGGGATGGGTAGGAGCAGCGTGGCAGGCCAGCAGGGCGGTGATCGGGGGGGATTCGGGTCACGGATCGGGTTCGTGCTCGCCGCGGCGGGTTCGGCGATCGGGCTCGGCAACGTGTGGCGGTTCCCCTACACCGCCGGGCAGCACGGCGGCGCGGCGTTCGTGGTGATCTACCTCGTCTGCGTCGCGGCGATCTGCGTTCCGGTGCTGTTCGCCGAACTGGCGATCGGCCGCGCGTCGCGCAAGAACCCTGTCGGCGCCTTCGCCTCGCTCGCCCCGGGCTCCTGGTGGCCGGCGGTCGGCGGCCTCGGCGTGCTGACCGGCTTCGCGATCCTCGCCTTCTACAGCGTCGTCGCCGGCTGGACGCTCGGCTACCTCGGCCGCGCGCTGCTCGGCACCTTCGCCGATCCGCTGACGCACGAGCAGAGCGTGGCGCTGTTCGAGAGGATCGAGGGCGCGGGGATCATTCCGGTGCTGCTGACGGCCGGTTTCCTGCTGCTGACGGCGCTCGTGGTGCGCGGTGGCGTCGAGGCCGGCATCGAGCGAGCGGCGAAGATCCTGATGCCGGTCTTCTTCGTGCTGCTCGTGGCGATGGCGATCCGCGCGATGACCCTCGAGGGCAGCGCGGCCGGGCTGGCGTTCTTCCTCAAGCCGGACCTCTCGAAGATCGACGGCGGCGTGTTCATGGGTGCCCTCGGCCAGGCCTTCTTCAGCCTGAGCCTCGGAATGGGCGCGATGATCACCTACGGCTCGTACCTGAGCCGCGGCGACCGGATGCCGGGTGCCGCGATCTCCGTCGCGCTGGCCGACACCGTGATCGCCGTGCTCGCCGGGCTGATCATCTTCCCGACGATCTTCGCCGCGGGCGGCGACCCGCAGGCCGGCCCGGGCCTCGTGTTCGTCGTGCTGCCGTCGATCTTCGGCAAGCTGCCGGCGGGGTTCCTGTTCGCGATCGCGTTCTACTCGCTGCTGGTGATCGCGGCGCTGACCTCGACAGTCAGCCTGCTCGAAGTGGTCGTCTCGTACTTCGTCGACGAGCGCGGATGGAGGCGCGAGCGGGCCACCTGGCTCGTCACGTTCGCCTGCTTCCTGCTCGCCGTCCCCTCGGCGCTCTCCGGGAACTTCCTCGACTGGCAGTCGATCCTCTTCGGCAACTACGCGCTGACGATCGGCGCGATGCTGATCTGCGTCTTCGTCGGATGGCGCTGGGGCATCCCGGCCGCCGTCGAGGAGATCGGTCGCGGCGGCGCCCCGATGCCGCTCGCCCCCCTGTGGGGTCTGATCATCCGCTGGATCGCGCCCGTCGCCATCGCCGGCGTGCTGATCTACATCGTCGCCACCGGCAACTACATGTAGCGGCGCCAATCCTTCACCTGCCCGTACGGGCGCCGCGAGCAGCGTAGCTGCG
>JAJRXN010000415.1 GCA_024276295.1 Acidobacteriota bacterium | reverse complement strand
GAGTACATCGACGCCGACGACGGGGCGGGAGGCGTCAACCAGACGCGGACCGACACCGCGACCGGCGACTGCGTGTTTCCGATCATCTCCGGGGTGCGCGAGGAGAACATCACCGGGTCGGAGGCCACGGTGCTCTGGGACACCGACGAGGTGTCCGACACCGTGCTGGTCTGGGGCGAGACGATCCCGCCGTCGAACACCAGCACCGGTGACCGGAGGACCACCAGTCATTCCGTCACGCTGACGGGCCTGCAGGAGTGCACGGTCTACTGGTACGAGGTGGAATCGACCGATCCGGCGGGCAACACCGCGGTCGACGACAACGACGGCGCGTACTTCCATTTCGAGACGCTCGGCGACTTCGGCGACGGCCTGCAGCCGTGCCATGCAGGCCAGGTCGTGATCGACGCGGGCGTCTACTCGTGCAGTGACACGGTGACGTTCCGGGTGACCGATCTCGACCTGAATCCCGATCCCGAAGTCGCCGACACCGCCACGCTGCTGGTGACGAGCACGACGGAGACGACGGCCGAGTTCGTGCTGGTGACGGAGACGGGACCGAACACGTCCAAGTTCACCGGCTCGATCGGCACGGCCCACGGCCCGGCGGTGGCCGGTGACGGGGTGCTCCAGATCGCGGACGACGACATCATCACCGTCACCTACCGCGACGAGGACGACGGTTCGGGTGCGGCGGCGACCAGCTTCGACACCGCGGTCGCCGACTGCGGCGGTCCTGCGGTGAGCAACCTGCGGGTCGACACGATCACGGACCAGCGAGCGACGATCCGCTGGAACACCGCCGAGCCGGGCGACACCGTCGTCGAGTGGGGCACGACCCCGTCGCTGGGCCGGACCACCACCGACAGCGCGCTGACGACCGGCCACGCGGTCACGCTCAACGAGTTCGCCGACTGCAACGAGGTCTGGTTCCGGATCAGCAGCACCGACACGTACGGCAACACGACGGTGATCGACGACCACGGCACGCCGTTCCGCTTCGCGCTCGGCACCGTGCCCGGCCTGTACTACCGCGCGACGTTCGAAAACGGCGCCGACGGCTGGCAGCTCGGCGGCGAGTGGGAGGTCGGGACGCCCCAGGGGCTGTTCGGTGATCCGGACGCGGCGTACAACAACGACGGCGTGCTCGGCGAGGACCTGACCGGTCTCGGCGACAACCAGGGCGGCTACGAGCCGTTCGCCGCGGAGACCGCCGCGAGTCCGATCCTCGACGCCACGAACTGGACCAACACCAAGGTGATGTTCTACCGGCGCCTGCGCGTGCACCGCACCGACGACGCCTCGCTGTGGGTCTTCGCCGGTCCGGGCTGGCCGTTGTATCGCAACGACGGGTCGACCGTCACCGAGTCGTCGTTCAGCTTCCAGGAGGCGGACATCTCCTCGCTGGTCGACGGCAAGCCGGGCGTGCGGTTCGAGTTCCGCATGCGCGCCGATGCCGCCAACGAGGCCGGCGGCTGGACGATCGACGACTTCATCGTCAAGGACGGCACGCAGCCCGACTATGGCGGCTGCAGCGACTGCGGAACGCCGCCCGCGTTCGCCGGTGCGACGTCGGCCGTCTACAACGACGCCTGCGGCGCCTCCGGTGTCACCGTGAACTGGAACGCGGCGGTCTCGTGGGGCACCGGCGACGGCGGGACGTACAACGTGTACCGCGGCGAGACGCCGGACTTCGTTCCGTCGGCCTCGAACCTGGTCGCCAGCGGCGTGACCGGGACGTCCTGGGACGACACGACCGCGCCGACCGACCGCACGCTCGACTACATCGTCCAGGCGGAGAGCGACGAGACCTGCGGGACCGGTCCCGCCAACGGCGGCGTGGTCGACGGCAACCAGGTGCGCGTCAGCGTCTCGGAGACGACAAGCCGCCCGGATCCGGCGGAGGTCGCCGGCGTGATGGTCGACCTCGTCGGCTACGCCCACGTCAGGCTGTCGTGGGAGCCGGCCGCGGGAGCCACCTCGTACGCGATCTACCGCTCGGCCTCGCCGGACGGCGGCTTCACGCTGCTGGCCGAGACCGGTGACACGTTCTACGAGGACCGCGACCAGGGCGACAAGCAGGACACCTACTACTACCGCGTGCGGGGCAGGAACGCGTGCGGTACGGAAGGACCGTAGCCACGGGCGGCTCGGAACGACTCGGGGGGCGCGGACCGCGGTCCGCGCCCCGTCTCGTCGTCGTCGTGACGGCGGCGCTGCTGGCGGCCGCGTCGTCCGTCGCGGTGGTCTCGGCGGAAGGGCCGGGGCGCCCGAGCGTGCTGATCGTCACGCTCGACACGACCCGCGCCGACGCCCTCGGCTGCTACGGGCGTTCGCCGACGCCGACGCCGGCGCTCGACGCGCTGGCGGCGTCCGGCGTGCGGTTCGAGCAGGCGCAGAGCCCCGCGCCGCTGACGGCGCCGGCCCACGCCTCGCTGTTCACCGGCCTCGTCCCGCGCCGTCACGGCGTGCGCGACAACGCCCCGGACCGTCTGGCCGGGCGGTTCGAGACGCTCGCCGAGCGACTCCGGGCCGTGGGCTGGCACACCGCGGCGGTAGTCGCCGCCGCCGTGCTCGACCGGGACGTCGGGCTCGACCAGGGGTTCGAGAGCTACGACGACGGCGTGCGCGTCGGCCCGCGGAGCTGGTTCGACTGGCGCGAGCGCGGGGCGAGCCAGGTGGCCGAGGCGGCGCTGGCCCGGCTCGCGTCGCTCGAGCCGCCGTTTCTTCTGTGGGTGCATCTCTACGATCCGCACCTGCCGTACGTCCCGCCGTCCCGCTTCGCCGGGCGCTTCGACCCCTACCACGGCGAGGTGGCGTTCGCCGACGAGGCGGTCGGTGTTCTGGTCGAACAAGCCCGCCGGCGGGCCGGGACGGCAGGTCTGCTGGTCGTCGCGGCCGGGGATCACGGCGAGTCGCTCGGCGAGCACGGCGAGAAGGATCACGGCGTGTTCGTCTACCAGGCGACCCAGCGCGTTCCGCTGCTGATCGCCGGCCCCGGCGTGCCGGCAGGCCGCGTCGTGCACGAGCGCGTCGGGCTGGTCGACGTGATGCCGACGCTGCTCGGCCTGCTCGGGCTCGACGTTCCCGGGCATCTCGACGGCCGCGACCTGCGCCCGGCGTGGGGGCCACGGTCCGCACGACGCCGGGTCGTGACGACGGCGTACGAGATGGAGTCGCTCCACCCGGCGCGGGCCTACGGCTGGGCACCGCTGGCCGCGCTGGTCCGCGGGCGGTTCAAGTACGTCGAGGCGCCGCGTCCGGAACTCTACGACCTGACCCTCGATCCGGGCGAGACGCGGAACCTGGCCGCGAGCCGGCCGGAGGTGGCGCGCGCGCTGGCGGAGGAGATCGCCGCGCGCTTCGAGGCGGATGCGGAGTTCGCAGGTGCCGGCGAGGGCGGGACCGCACCGGACGCCGGGGCCGCGACGGCGGAACGTCGTGCCATGCTCCGCTCGCTCGGCTACGCCTCCGGGGGCGGCGTGCAGCCGGGCGACGTGCGGCCCGACCCGAAGGACGCGATCGTGCTGCTGGCCGACCTCGAGCGCGCCCGACGGCTGCTGACGCGGCCGGAGGATCCGCGCCGTGCCGGCGCCGAGGCCGAACGGCTCGTCGCGGCGTTGCTCGAAAAGAACCCCGGCAACCAGCCGGCCCGGCTCGTGCTCGCCCAGGCGCAGCTCACGGCGGGCCGGCCGTCCGCGGCGATCGCCACGCTCGAGGAGGCGACGCGTCGCGATCCGCGGGACGAGCGCGCGTTCGTGCTGCTGGCCGAGGCGTGGAGAGCGCGCCGGGGCGCCGCGTCGCCCGACGCGCTCGACCGCGCCGAGCAGGCGCTGCGCCGCGCGCTTGCGATCCGCCCGCGCTCGGCCGATGCCGCGCGCGCGCTGGCCGACCTGCTGGTCGACCGCGGCCGGCTCGACGAGGCACGCTCCGTGCTCGCGCCGCTCGTGGAATCGCGGGCCGCGGACGCCGCACTGGCGACGATGCTCGGCGAGATCGAGGCGGCGCGCGGGCGGCCCGGCGAGGCCCGTGCGGCGTTCGAGAGTGCCCTGGCCCTCGATCCCGGGCACGGGCCGGCGCTCGAGGCGCTCGGCAAGCTGGCGTTCGCCCGCGGCGATGCCGGAGCCGCCGCGGCGTGGTACCGCCGGGCCCTCGACGCCGCGCCCTCGGCCCGTCTGGCGCGGACCCTCGGCGCGATCCTGCTCGAGGCCCTCGGCGATCGGCATGCGGCGCGCGAGGCGTTCGAGCGGGCGCTGGCCCTCGAGCCGCGCGGGCCGGACGCCGAACGGGTCCGGCGGATCCTGGCCGAGATCGAGGCCGGAGACGCCGGCTAGACCGCTCCGGAGTGCTGCGCTAGAGTGACTGCTTTGTCACTCTGTCCCGGCTGTCCGCTGAAGCCCGATGACCAGGCGTCGCAGATCAGGCGTCGCCGTCGGAGGCTTGACGGCAGGTCGGGCCAAGGAGGATTCGAACGATGCGTCGATTCGCGTTTCTGCTGGTGATCGTGGTCGCCCTCGCCTTGCTCGCGGGCTGCGGTCAGAAGGCGGCGGAGCAGGCTGAACCGGCTGCGGGCGAGACGGCCGCCCCGGCGGAACAGCAGGCGGAGCAGGCCATGCCCGGAATGGCCGAGATGGTCGAGGTGGCGGCGGAAGGGACCGAGTTCGACCCACCGGTACCGGTCGAGGCCCTGCCGGACGGTGCCTGGTACTGCGAGATGAACGGCAAGTCCCACTACGCCCGGATGACCGAGGGCGATGGCAAGTGCGCTTCGTGCGGGATGTTCCTCAAGCACAAGATGGCCCACTCCGAAGAGGGCGAGGGTGCCGAGGGCCACGAGCACGAACACGGTGAGGAGACCGCCGCGTCCTGACGCCGCGGCGCGTTGCCGGGACACACGACGAGAAAGGGCGGCCGGATGCGGCCGCCCTTTTCCGTGGTGCCGGTCGCTTCCGATCGCCGGCTCAGCGACGCCCGCCTCCGCCGTGACGGTGGCCGGCTCCCGCGCCCGTCCCTGCGCCGGTCCCCGGTGTGTGGATGCGATCCCGCTGGTGCATCCGCGTCCGGTCACCGGCACGCTGGTGGCTGCCGGGGCCCATGCCGTCCGCGGCACCCATGCCGGCGCGCGCCGCCGGCCCGTCGCCGAAGTGCAGGGTCCGGCCGGTGCGGCGGACCGTCATCGTCCGGACCTCGTACCGCGCCGCCTCGCCCCCGGCGTTCGCTCCGGTCGGCCGTGCGTGCACGCGGACCTGGTCGCCGACCCGCAGACATCCGTCGCAGACGCCCTGCGGTCCGAGGACGAGATGCATCTCCTCGCCGGAGCGGGTCCGGATCCGGATCATGTCGGCCGCGCCCTGGCCGTGGTTCCGGGTCGCCTGCTCGACGTGCTCGATGGCGACGACGCGTCCTTCGACGCGGACGTTGCCGGCCGTCTCCTCGGCCGCCGAGGTCTGGGCCGATGCGGCGGGAGCCGCCGCCAGCAGCGTCAGCGCCAGCATCACGAAAGAAAACCGCTTCATCGTCATCGTCGTGTCCTCCCGACGGACCGCCCGGGGCCCGTCGCGTCGTGTCCGTCCACCAGGTCGGGGAGCAAGCGCCGTGCCATCGACCGCGGGCGCGAAAGGCGGCGCCCGGCGTGACGGGAGCGGTCCCGATTCGACGCTTTCGACGACCGCG
>JAJRXN010000414.1 GCA_024276295.1 Acidobacteriota bacterium | reverse complement strand
GGTGACACCGACGCTTCCGCGCTGGTCTTCGAGAACCTCTCGGGCTCTCTCGCTTCGACGGTTGCCAGGCTCCTTCCGCCGGGCAGCCTGACCGCCGAGCAGCAGGCGCGGCTCGCCGGCGGAAGGCGCCACGGATCGGCATCGCTGAGCTGTGCGTATGCCGACAGCGACCGCATCGTCGTGCTCGGCACTCGCGAGGGCGGCTTTGCCGGTATCCTGCTCGACGGCCTGCGGCGCGGATGGGCGCTCGCCGCCTCCCGGGATCTGTTCGCGGAACGGCAGCGAGGGGAGAACTAGCGGGTGGTTGCAGGTGAAGGGATCCTGCTCGACGGCGTGTCCGTCCGGCTCGGCCGCCGGCTTGTTCTCGACGACGTCACGGCACGCTTCGGCGGCCGCGCGATCGGCCTGCTCGGTCCGAACGGAGCCGGCAAGACGACCCTGATCAATGCGCTGCTCGGGTTCGTCCGCCCCGAGGCCGGACGCGTGACCGTCTTCGGCCACGACACGCTCCGCGAGCGCACGGCCGTGCACGCGCTCTGCGGCTACCTGCCCGAGACCGACGCCGTGGTTCCCGGGCTCAGCGGCGTGCGCTTCGTCTGCCTGATGGCCGAGCTGGCGGGGCTTCCGGCCGGCCGGGCCCTGGCGCGCGCCCACGACCTGCTCCACTTCGTCGGACTCGGCGAGGCCCGCTATCGCCATGTCGAAACCTACTCCACCGGCATGAAGCAGCTCGTCAAGCTGGCGCAGGCTCTGGCCGGTGCCCCGCGCCTGCTGATCCTTGACGAGCCGACGGCGGGGCTCGATCCGCGGCACCGGGCGGAGTTCCTGCGGCTGCTCCGCGAGGTGCGCGACGCCGGCGAAGTCACGATGCTGCTCTCGTCACACCTGCTGCGGGACGTCGAGGAGGTGTGCGACGAGGTGCTGATTCTCCGCGACGGCCGGATCGTCGCCCGCCACGATCTGGAGACCGAGCGATGTTCGGAACGCCTGGTCTATGAACTCGAACTCCGCGGAGACCACTCGGCCTTCGTCACCGAACTCCAGCGCTTCGCCCGGGAGATCACGAGGGCGCCCCGTGGACGGATGCGCGTCGAACTGGCCGAGCCCGGTGCGGTGACCCGGCTGTTCGAGGCCGCGCTGGCCTGCGGCGTGCAGATCCGGCGCCTGGAACGCCGCAGGGACTCGCTGGAGGAGATCTTCCTTGCGGCGATGGGAGACGACGGCCGTGACGATTCGTGAGCGGCGCTACACCCCCTGGTCCGGCCCGCTCGTCGGCGCCTGGACGCGCCGACTGGTGATTCCCCGCTACGCCCTGCGCGGTGCCTTCCGCTCGCGGTCGTTCACCTCGTTCTACACGCTGGGGTTCGTTCTCCCGCTGCTCGGACTGGTGCTGATCTACATCGACGCCCGGGCGTCCCAGCTCGGACAGGTCGGACAGATCCTCCGCGGCTTCGAGATCGACCGCACGACGTTCCGCTACTTTCTCGAGGGCCAGAGCCGCTTCGCCTTCGTCGTCGGTCTGCTGGTCGGTCCGGC
>JAJRXN010000028.1 GCA_024276295.1 Acidobacteriota bacterium | reverse complement strand
TCCGCGCCGATGGCGACTACGCGCGGGCGCGCTGTGCGGCCGTGCGTGTCGCCGCGACCGAGTGGCGCGATCCGGATCGTCCGGGGCCGGGTCGGGCTTCGTGGTATCTCGTGCGCGCCAAGGCGGATGTCTGCCGCCTCGACACCTGGGGCTCCACCCTGCGTGACGACGCCCGGGCTCGTTGCCCCTGGCCGCACTGCGGCAACCCCTTCGCTCCCGCGGTCCCGGGCGCTCAAGTCGGCTCGTCGAGCGGCCGATGCGGAGAACTGACCGGAGGGCAGATCGCAGCTCCCCGTGCGCCAGGACGGTGCAGGGAGGCTCCTGCCGCGCCCTCGCCGGAGGACGTGATGCCGCACGACCCGGACCAGCTCGAGCTGGCGATTCCGCCGTCAGGTGACCCGATGGTGGAGGTGACGGCGCCGCAGGGGCACCGAACGGAGCCGGATGACGCCGGCACGTCCGCGAAGGTGCCCGGAGCCGGAGACCTGCCGGTCGCGAACCCGACGTCCCGCCAGGCGTCGCCGGGGAGCGAGGAGTCCGGCGAAGGAGCCGGCCGGCAGATCGCCCAGCTCCTGGTCGACGAGGGCCAGCTCACCCCGGAGCAGCTCCGGTACGCCCAGCGGGTGCGCTCCAAGATGAGTTCGCCCCCGAGCCTGCTGACCGTCCTGCAGCAGCTCCACCTCGTCGAGACCGAACAGATCCGCCGGACGCTGAGCCGGCACCCCCAGGAGGTCCCGCTCGGCGAGCTGCTGGTCGAACTCGACCTGATCACGGCCGAGGACCTGCGCTGCGCCGTCAGCCTGCAGCACGACCATCCCGGCAAACGGCTCTGCCAGATTCTCGTGGAGAACCACCTCGTCAGCGAAGCGACGCTCGTCGACGTGCTGTCGATCCAGCTAGGCTACCCGAACCTCGAGAGCGATCTCGCGGAGATCGACGAGGAGCTGGCGCGCCGGGCATCGCCCGAGTGGCTCCGCCGCCACGCCCTCGTTCCGGTCCGGCAGGAAGACGGCGCGGTGCTCGTCGCGCTGGCCGATCCGCGTGACGAGGCGGCGCTCGCCGCGGCCCGGCGCGTCTTCGGTCCGAACGTCCGGCCGGGCATCGCGCTGCGCGAGTCGATCCACGCGGCGATCGCCCGGCTCGAGGCGCCGAAGATCGAGCTGCCGGCCGACGTCGGGGCCGACGGGGCGGTCGTCGGGACGCTCAATGCGCTGGTGATGGAGGCGATCCAGGAGGGGGTCAGCGACATCCACATCGAGCCGCTCAAGGACCGCCTGCGGGTCCGCTTCCGGCAGGACGGCGTGCTGGTGCCGCACGTCGACTACCCGCTCAAGATCGCGCCGGCGCTGCTCGGCCGGCTCAAGGTGTTGGCCGGCGCGGACATCGCCGAAAAGCGCCGCCACCAGGACGGCCGGCTGCTCTTCGAGCACGCCGGCCGCCAGGTCGACATGCGCGTGTCGGTCTATGTGACGATCCACGGCGAGAAGGCCGTGATCCGGCTGCTCAACACCGGCAACCGGATGCTCGACATCAAGGAACTCGGCCTTGCGCCGCGCATCGCACGTCGTTTTCGGGAGGACGTGCTCGACGTGCCGAGTGGAGTCGTGCTCGTCACCGGGCCGACCGGTTCGGGCAAGACGACGACGCTCTACAGCGCCGTCAACTACCTCAACAACGTCAACACGAGCATCATCACGGCCGAGGACCCGGTCGAGTACGTAATCGACGGAATCTCGCAGTGCTCGATCAATCCGAAGATCAACATCACGTTCGAGGAGACGCTGCGGCACATCGTGCGTCAGGACCCGGACGTGATCGTGATCGGGGAGATCCGCGATCGTTTCTCCGCCGAGACGGCGATCCAGGCGGCCCTGACCGGGCACAAGGTGCTGACGACGTTCCACACCGAGGACAGCATCGGCGGGTTGCTGCGCCTGCTCAACATGGACATCGAGGCGTTCCTGATTTCCTCGACGGTCGTCTGCGTCGTGGCCCAGCGGCTGGTCCGCCGGCTCTGTTCCACCTGTGCCGAGGAACACCGGCTGACTCCGGACGAGGTGCGCCGCCTCGGGTACGAGCCGACCTGCGTTCGCGATCTCGTGTTCAGGCGCGCCGTCGGGTGTCCGCGCTGCCGGCACCGCGGCTACAAGGGACGGGTGGCGGTCTTCGAGTTGCTGATTCTCAACGAGAAGGTCAAGGACGCGCTGATCGCCCGCAAGACCTCGTACGAGATCCGCCGCACGAGCCTCGAGACGACGGGGCTGGTCACGCTGCTCGAGGACGGGATCACCAAGGCCGCCCGGGGGGAGACGAGCTTCGAGGAGATCATTCGCAACCTCCCACGCCTGAGCACGCCACGGCCGCTCTCCGAGCTGCGCCGGCTACAGGGAGACCTCCGATGAGCCGACAGGTGTCACTGCTGGAGATGATCGAGAGGCGCATCGCTTCGGGGGCGATCACTCTGCCGCCGATGGACGACACGGCGCTCAGGCTGCAGGAACTCGCGAACCGCGAGGACTTCGACATCGGCACGATCGTCGAGCTGATCGAGTCCGACCAGGCGCTGGCCGTCGAGGTGCTGCGGGTCGCCAACTCGACTCTCTATGGCGGGCTGACCGAGGTCGCCACGACCCGTGCCGCGATCATCCGGGTCGGGATGCACGAAGTGGTCCGGCTGGCGATCATGGCCAGCGAGAAGAGCCGCTACCGGATGCAGGACCCACAGCTCCACGCTTACATGGACCCGCTGTGGAAGCACGCGGCCGGTGTCGCCTGCGCTTCGCGCTGGCTCGCGGCGCGTCTCGGCTATTCCGAGCTGGAGAACCAGGCGTTTCTCGCCGGCCTGCTGCACGACATCGG
>JAJRXN010000413.1 GCA_024276295.1 Acidobacteriota bacterium | reverse complement strand
GCAAGGAAGACGCCTTGACACCAACCCTGCGTGCCTTTCTCCACGGTCTGATCGACTACGCCGGGCTGTTCCCGCCCGCCCGCCTGGACATGCCCGAGGCGGTGCGCATCTTCTCGGGGCTGGCCGACGACCCGTTCGGCTTCGCGGTCGCACGGTTCATCTGCCCCGCGGCACGGCTCGAGGATCTCCTGACCCACGCCGCCGCTTCGGCTCCGGACGGGACTCCCTGGCGACTCTCGCTGATCCCCCGTCCCACCGAGGCCTCGACCCTGGTCGCGTCCATGGCCGCAGACGTCGACCGCGCCCGGGCTCTCGAACGGGCCTCCGGGCCGGAGTTCCGTCTCGAGGTCGTGGAGGTCCGTCTTCCCGGAACCCTGGCCGAGGACGCAACGGCCGGTGCGCTGGCCGCCGTCGTCGAGGGACTCGTCCGCCCGCTCGAAGGCGTGCTGCCGGCCGACGGCGGCCTGTTCGTCGAAGCGCCCTGCCCGCGGTCCTGGCGCGAGAGAACCGCGGTCGTCGTCGAGGCGCTCGCCTCCGTGGCGGCCCGGCTCGCTCCCGGATTCCATCTCGGCTGCAAGCTGCGCTGCGGAGGGATCGAGCCGTCGGCCTTCCCGCCGGCGGAGCGCCTCGCCCTGACGCTCGAGGCCTGCCATCGCGCGGGGGTCCCGTTCAAGGCGACGGCCGGACTGCATCACCCCGTCCGCGCTCCCGATGCCGCGCTCGGCGTCGAGATGCACGGCTTCTTCAACCTGTTCGGAGCGGGGATTCTCCTGGCGGCGGGCGCCCTCGAGGCCGGTAGGCTGCGCGATGTCCTCGAGGAACGGGACGCGGGCGCCTTCACGTTCACGGAAGACCGCTTCGGCTGGCGCGGGCACGAGGCGTCGCTCGAGGCGATCGTCAAGGCCCGCTCCGGGCGCATGATCTCGTTCGGAAGCTGCAGCGTCGACGAACCCCGCGACGACCTGGCAGCCCTCGGACTTCTGCAGACCCGGCGTCCCGCGTGACGCCTTCCGGAGACCGATCGATGGCCCTCGACGAGACGCACGATCCCGCCCTCGAGTCCTTCGTCCCGACCCCGGAGGGGACTCCGTTCACGATCCACAATCTTCCGTTCGGCGTGTTCCGGCCGGGACCGGGATTCGATGCCCGGGTCGGCACGCGGATCGGTGACACCATCGTCGATCTCTCGGTGCTCGAGGCGCGCGGACTGTTCGACGGGCCCGAACTCGCGGGCCGCGACGTGTTCTCGAAGCCGCGGCTCAACGAGTTCCTCGCCCTCGGCCGGCCCGCCTGGCGCGAGGTGCGGCTGGCCCTGAGCCGGCTGCTGCGCCGCGAGACGCCGACGCTCCGCGACGACGAGTCTCTCCGGGAGGGCGCCCTGCTTCCGGCCGACCGCTGCGAGATGCTCGTCCCGGCGGAGATCGGCGACTACACGGACTTCTACTCGTCGCGCCACCACGCGACGAACGTCGGCGTCATGTTCCGCGGTCCGGACAACGCGCTGATGCCGAACTGGCTGCACCTGCCGGTCGCCTACCACGGCCGGGCCAGCTCGATCGTTCCGAGCGGCACGCCGATCCGGCGCCCCTGCGGCCGGACGCTGCCCGCCGGAACGACGACCCCGGTGTTCGGGCCGTCCGGGCTGGTCGACTTCGAACTCGAGGTCGGATTCCTCGTCGGGCCCGGGACCGCCCTCGGCGAGCTGGTCCCGGTCGAGCGGGCGGAAGAGCACATCTTCGGCCTGGTGCTGGTCAACGACTGGAGCGCCCGTGACATCCAGAAGTGGGAGTACCAGCCGCTCGGCCCGTTCCTGTCGAAGAATTTCGCCACGACGGTCTCGCCGTGGGTCGTCACCCTCGAGGCTCTCGAACCGTTCCGCACGGAAGGTCCGGTCCAGGACCCGCAACCGCTCGACTACCTGCGCACCGCCGGCAATCCGAGCTGGGATCTGCCGCTGACGGTGGCGCTGCGCACCGAAAAGCTCGACCAGCCGCACGTCATCGCGCAGTCCAACTTCCGCCACCTGTACTGGAACGTGCGCCAGCAGCTCGCGCACCACACGGTCACGGGCTGCAACCTGCGGCCGGGCGACCTGATGGCGTCGGGTACGATCAGCGGCCCCGAAAAGCACGAGCGGGGCTGTCTGCTCGAGCTGACGTGGCGCGGAGAGGAACCGCTGCAGCTTCCGGGAGGCGAGGAGCGGACGTTCCTTCGCGACGGAGACGAGGTGATCATCACCGGCACGGCGGCGCGGGACGGACTGCGGATCGGCTTCGGCCCGTGCGCCGGCCGCATCGTGCCGGCCGCGCCCCTGCCGGCGGCATCGTGAAGCGGGTCGTCGTCTTCGCCGGCAACCTGTTCCTGCGCCCCGCGCTCGAACGCGCGCTCGGCGCCACCGGCTGGACCTGCATCTGGGGGAGGAGCGCGGCCGACCTTGCCGGCGATGCACCGCGTGCCGACGCGGTGCTGGTCGACATCGGCTCGGACCGTGTCGACTGGCGCGCCATCGTCGAGGCCGCCCGCCGCGCCGACGGCGGCGCGCTACCGGTCGTCGGTTTCGGTCCGCACGTGGAAGGGCCCAGGTTCCGCGAGGCCGCCGAGGCGGGCTGCCTCCGGGTCGTGCCCAACGGCCGCATCGCCGTCCAGGCGGGGCAGATCCTCGACGGCGTCGTGCGCGATCGCGAT
>JAJRXN010000412.1 GCA_024276295.1 Acidobacteriota bacterium | reverse complement strand
GCGGCGGCCGCCCCGTCGGTGACCGGGATCGTCCGGCCGCTGCCGCGCACCACGGCCAGGCCGCGGCGCCGGGCGCGCCGCGTCATCGGCGACGAGGGGTCGATGACCAGCGCCTGCCGGCCGTCGGCCTCGAGCCGGCGCGCGAGGCGTCCGGTCGCCCCCCCGAGGTCGATGATCGGGCCCGCCGGCAGGTCACGGGGGAGCCGCGAGAGTACGTGGTCGATGGCCCAGGACCCCGCCAGCAGGTCCCAGAACGGGGCGAGCCGGTCGAACCACCGGTTCCGGGGGCGCCGCTGGCGATCCTCGAGCATCCTGCGGAGCCTGCCCCACGCGGGCCGCGATGTCCACGTCGCGACGGACCGGGTGGGCGGGTCTCGGCGTCGCTGCGGGACGAACGGTGTTCGGCATCCCCACGTCCGCGCCGAACGGCATTCGGCACGGTCCCGAAGATGCCACGAATGTGTGGTTCCTGCCTCGACGCGTGAGGCCGAATTGTCTAAGCTTGCCGCTCTTCCGGAGGGACCGTGATGCGGGACGCCGTGCGTCGTCTCTGGCCCGAACTCGAGTGGATCTCGGACGCCTCGCTGCGGGAAGCGACCACGCGCTGCTGGGAGATCGCCTTCGAGCGCAGTCCCCTGTCTCCGGAGGATCTCGAGGAGATCCCGTTCACGCTGCTGGTGCCCGACTGCCCGACGTCGTTCATGGCCCACAAGCGCTGTGTCGTCCACATCGCGCGCCGGGCCGCCGAGGCGATGCGCGAGCAGATGGGCGACGCGCTGTCGATCGATCTCGACACGGTGGTGGCCGGGGCGATCCTCGCCGATGTCGGCAAGCTGCTCGAGTACGAGCGGATCGACGGCAATGCGCGCCAGAGTCGTCGCGGCAGCCTGCTTCGGCACCCCTTCACCGGCGTGGCGCTGGCCATGGAGGCCGGCGTGCCCGACGAGGTGTGCCACATCATCGCGGCCCACGCGGCCGAGGGAGACCTCGTGCGGCGGACGACCGAGGCGCTGATCGTTCACCACGCCGACTTCATGGCGTACCTCCCGTTCAAGAACCTCGCCCGCTGATCCGCACCGCCGGGTCGGCGCTCCGGAGGCTCCGATGTCCCAGACGGTTTCGTGGAAGATGGCCGAGTTCGCCGCCGGGTTGACGTTCGACCGCCTGTCGGACGACGCCGTGCACGAGGCGAAGCGGTTCCTGCTCGACTCGCTCGGCTGCGCGCTGGGGGGCTACCTACAGCCGGATGTCGACATCGCGCGCGCGGTGCTCGACGAGACCGGCGCGGAGGGACCCGCCACGGTGATCGGCTCCGGCCGGCGCATGGATCCGCGCTCGGCCGCGCTGGCCAATGCGCTGATGGTCCGCGCGATGGACTACAACGACATCTACTGGCAGCAGGACCCGTCGCACCCGTCGGACATCATTCCGGCCGCGCTGGCCTGCGCCGAGCGGCAGGGCGGGGACGGCCGCGAGCTGATCGTCGGCATCGTGCTCGGCCACGAGTTCGAGATGCGCTTCTGCGAGGCCGCGCACCCGGGGATCCGCGAGCGGGGCTGGCACCACGCGACGCTGACGGCGTTCGTCTCGCCGATCGTCGCCGGGCGCATGCTCGGTCTCGACGCGGAGCGCATCCAGCACGCGATCGGCATCTCGGCCAGCCGTCACGCGACCTTCGGCGCCGTCACGGCGGGCAAGCTGACCATGATGAAGAACACCGTCGATCCGCTGGCCACCGAGAGCGGCGTGCTGGCGGCGCTGCTGGCCGAGCGCGGGTTCACCGGTCCCGAGCACGTGATCGAGGGCAAGGAGGGCATCGTCCACTGTCTCGGGCCGGAGTGGACGCTCGACGTGCTGATCGACGGTCTCGGCGAGGACTGGCGCATCACCCGCTGCGGGATGAAGGCGTTTCCCACCGAGGCGCTGACGCACACGCCGATCTCCGCGCTGCTCGACATCCGGCGCGAGCACCGGCTCGAGGCGGACGACGTCGAGCGGGTCCACGTGCGATCGCTGGCCCGTGCCGCGGACATTCTCGCCGACCCGAGCAAGTACGAGCCGGAGAGCAAGGAGACGGCCGACCACTCGCTGCCGTACTGCCTGGCCGCCGCGCTCGTCGATGGCGTCGTGACACCGGCCCAGTTCACGCCGGAGAAGATCGCGGACCCGAAGATCCGCGCCCAGCTCCGCAAGGTCGTCGTCGAGGCCGATCCGGAGATCGAGAAGGTCTTTCCGGAACTCCAGCGGGTGATCGTCACCGTGACGACCCGCGACGGTCGCGAGCTGACGCGGCAGCTCGACTACCCGAAGGGCGATCCCCGCAACCCGCTGACCGACGCCGAGATCGAGCAGAAGTTCGATGCCCTCGCCGAGCCGCTGCTCTCGAGTGCACGCCGCCGGGAGGTCAAGGCCGCCATCGCCGGTCTCGACCGACTGGAGCGGGTCGGCGACCTGATGCGGCTGCTCGTCGCCGACCGGTCCTGACGCCGGGGCCGGGCGGGAGGCCGCGATGGGCAGTACGGTCGTCGAGAAGATCGCCGCCGGGCATCGCGCCGATGCGACGGGGCCGGTTCGCGCCGGCGACTTCGTCTCGATCCGTCCGCGGCACGTGATGACCCACGACAACACCGCCGCGGTGCTGGGCAAGTTCCGCGCCCTCGGTGCGCAGCGGGTCCACGATCCGCGGCAGCCGGTCTTCACGCTGGATCACAACATCCAGGATCGCTCGGAAGGCAACCTCGCCAAGTATCGGGACATCGCGACGTTCGCCGAGCGGCAGGGCATCGACCACTACCCGGCGGGAGCCGGCATCGGCCACCAGTTGATGATCGAACGGGGCTACGTGCAGCCGGGGGCGTTCGTCGTCGCCTCCGACTCGCACTCCAACATGTACGGCGCGCTCGGTGCGCTGGGAACCCCGATCGTGCGCACCGATGCCGCGGCGATCTGGGCCACCGGCGAGTTCTGGTGGCAGGTCCCGCGCACGGTCCAGGTCGTGCTCGAGGGGAGCCTGTCCGAGGGCGTGACCGGCAAGGACGTGATCATCGCGCTGTGCGGTCTGTATCCGGAAGAGGTGCTCAACGCCGCGGTCGAGTTCACCGGCCCCGGCGTCGGCGCGCTCGACATCGACGCGCGACTGACGATCGCCAACATGTCGACCGAGTGGGGGGCGCTGGTGGCGTGGTTTCCCGTCGACGACGTCACGCTCGCCTTCCTCGAGCGGCGCCGGGAGGCGATCGCGCGGCAGGACGGTGACCGCATCCGGGCCGAGGACCTCGAACGCTGGCGCCGCGAGCCGCCGTCGCCCGATGCCGACGCGACGTACGCCGCCCGCCTGTGGCTCGATCTGTCCGAGGTCGTTCCGCACGTCGCGGGGCCCGACACCGTCCAGAACGTCACATCTCTGGCGGAGATCGAGAAGCGGCGGATCGGCATCGACAAGGCCTACATCGTCTCCTGCGTCAACTCGCGGCTGAGCGATCTCGAGAGTGCCGCGCGGGTGATCGGCGGCCGGCGCGTGGCCGAAGGGGTCGAGCTGTACGTCGCGGCCGCGAGCCGCGAGGTCCAGCAGGAGGCCGAGGCGAGCGGAGCCTGGCAGGCACTGCTCGACGCCGGCGCCCGGCCGCTGCCACCGGGCTGCGGGCCCTGCATCGGACTCGGGGCGGGGCTGCTCGAGCCGGGCGAGGTGGGCATCTCGGCGACCAACAGGAACTTCAAGGGGCGCATGGGTTCGCGCGAGGCGCAGTGCTATCTCGCCAGCCCGGCGGTGGTCGCCGCGTCGGCCGTCGCCGGTCACATCGCGGCGCCCGGCCGCTGCGAGACCGGCGCGCCGCGCCGGCGCTTCGAGCCCCTTGCCGGGCGCCCGGCGGAGCCGGAGGCGCGCATCGAGATCCTCGACGGCTTCCCGTCCGAGGTCCGCGGGCGGCTGGTCTGGCTCCCGCAGGACAACCTCAACACGGATGGGATCTACGGCAAGGACTACACGTACCGCGAGGACATGACGCCCGAGGCGATGGCCCGCGTCGCGATGGCCAACTACGATCCGCGCTTCGCCGAGCTGGTGGTCGCGGGCGACGTGCTCGTCGCGGGTCGCAACTTCGGCACCGGCAGCTCGCGCGAGCAGGCGGCGACCGCCCTCAAGCACAAGGGCATCCCGCTGGTCATCGCGGCGAGCTTCTCGCAGACGTACCTGCGCAATGCGTTCAACAACGGTTTTCTCTGCATCGAGAACGCCGACCTGCCGGAGCGGCTCGCGCGGTGCTTCGCGGAGCGCGCCGCGGCCGGCGAGAAGACGATCGTGACCGGCGACGAGATCGCCGTCGATTTCCGCTGCGGCAGGATCGACTGGCGCGGCGAGCAGTTCTCCTTTGCTCCGCTCGGACCGGTGCCCCAGGCGCTGATCGTGGCCGGCGGACTCGAAAACCAGGTGCGCGCGCGGCTCGGCCTCGCGTGACGGAGGAACGGCGACCATGGCTCGATACACCGTCGTGGCGATGCCCGGAGATGGCGTCGGCAAGATCGTGCTGCCCGAAGCGCTGCGCGTGCTCGAAGCGGTCGGCTTCGATGCCGAGTACGTCCATGCCGACGTCGGCTGGGAGTGCTGGATCAACGAGGGCAATCCGCTGCCCGAGCGGACGGTCGAGCTGCTGGCCGAGCACCGGCTGGGCCTGTTCGGCGCGATCACGTCCAAGCCCAAGCGCGAGGCGGCGGCCGAACTGCGTCCGGAGCTGCGCGACCGGGGGCTGACGTACTTCAGCCCGATCGTCGGGATGCGGCAACGGTTCGGTCTGGATGTCTGCATCCGCCCGTGCCGGTCCTTCCCGGGCAATCCGCTCAACTTCGTGCGCCGTGCGGCCGGCGACGGCATCGAGGAACCGAAGGTCGACGCCGTCGTGTTCCGGCAGAACACCGAGGGGCTCTACGCCGGCATCGAGTGGACCGATCCGCCGCAGGAAGTCGTCGCCGCGCTGGCACGGCATCCGAGGTGGGCCGCGTTCGCCGACGTGCCGAAGCAGGACGTCGCGCTCTCCGTCCGCGTGTTCACGCGCCGCGCGTGCCGCCGCATCGTCGAGGCGGCCTTCCGCTATGCAAGGAAGCACGGCTACGGCTCGGTGACGATCTGCGAGAAGCCGAACGTGTTGCGCGAGACGTCGGGGATGCTCGAAGAGATCGGCCAGGAGGTCGCCGCGGACTTTCCCGGCATCGCCCTGCGCTCGACGAACATCGATGCGCAGATGATGTGGCTGACCAAGAACCCCGAACACTACGAGGTGCTGGTGGCCGGTAACCTGTTCGGCGACATCGTCTCGGATGCGTTCGCCGGGCTGGTCGGTGGGCTCGGCTTCGCCTGCTCGGCCAACATCGGCGACGAGGTGGCGGTCTTCGAGCCGACCCACGGCTCGGCGCCGAAGTACGCGGAACTCGAACCGTCGATCGTCAACCCGATCGCGATGATCCTCTCGGCGGTGATGATGCTCGACCACGTCGGCGAGGACGACAAGGCGCAGCGGATCCGCACGGCGATCGCCGATGTCGTCGCCGAGGGACGCGTGCGGACCTACGACATGATGCGCATTCCGGGAGGGAGCGACGCGCTGTCCCGGGGTGCGGCCTCGACCCGCGAGATGACCGACGCGATCCTCGCGCGGCTCTGAGGCTCGCTGCGCCGGGAAGGAGCCTCCGATGGAGTTCAGCCACGAGAGCCCGGCACCACGTCCCGCCGAGGCCGGCCGCAGCGGGGACGGCGCCCGGGCCGACCTGCGGGTGCGCTTCGAGCCGGCCGAGGGCGGGCTCTCGATCGCGCTGGCGCGCTCGAAGGTCGGGACGTTCTACGGGCGGGCGATCCGGGAACAGGCGCGCGAGGTGCTCGAACGGCTCGGCGTGCCGTCGGGCCGGCTCGTGATCGAGGACGAAGGGGCGCTGCCCTTCACGATCGCGGCACGGATCGAATGCGCCGTCCGCCGTGCGGGCGTTCCGGACGTGCGGCCGGTGCTCCCCGCGCCGGTGCGGCGTCGCGCCCCGGGGGGCCGCGACCGCCTGCGGCGCTAGAGGCTGTACCTGCCCGGACACGAGCCGAAGCTGCTGGTCAACGCCGGCCTGCACGGTGCCGACGGTCTGATCTTCGATCTCGAGGACTCCGTGCCTCCCGGGGCGAAGGACGCGGCGCGGCTGCTGGTTCGCAACGCTCTCGTGGCGCTCGATCTCGGCCCCTGCGAGCGGATGGTCAGGATCAACCAGCTCCCGGCGGGGCTCGACGACCTCGACGACGTCATCCCCGTCGAGCCGGACCTGGTGCTGATTCCCAAGGTCGAGCATGCCGAGGAGGTGCGGGCCGTCGAGCGGCGGATCGCCGAGATCCAGCGCCGCGTGGACAGCGACCGGCCGGTGTGGCTGATGCCGATCCTCGAGAGCGCGCTCGGCGTCGAGCGCGCCTTCGAGATCGCGTCGTGCTCCGACCGCATCGCGGCCCTGACGCTGGGGCTCGAGGACTACACCGCGGACCTCGGCGTGCCGAAGACGCGGCAGGGCGACGAGACGCTCTACGCCAGGATGCGCGTCGTCAACGCGGCGCGCGCCGCCGGCGTGCAGCCGATCGATTCGGTCTGGGGCGACGTCGGCGATGCCGACGGACTCGAGGCGTGGGCGGTGCGCTCGCGCGCCCTCGGCTTCGTCGGGATGGGGTGCGTGCATCCGCGGCAGATTCCGGTCGTGCACCGGGCCTTCGCTCCGTCGGCCGAGGAACTCGACCGGGCCCTGAAGATCGTCGAGGCCTGGGAGCAGGCCCGGCAGCGCGGGCTCGGCGTCGTCGCCCTCGGTTCGAAGATGATCGATCCGCCCGTGGTCGAGCGGGCCGTCGGGCTCGTCGAGCAGGCGCGCCGGATGGGCCTGCTGCCGGCCGCTGATCGTCCGGCGGGGGTAGACCGATGAAACGCGAGTTCGGAGAGCTGGTCACCAACGCCGCCGAGCGCCGCGTCCCGACGCTGGTCAACGGGCGGTCGCAGGTGCCGTTCCGCGGTGTCGGGGGGCTGGTCCCCCGAGGCGCCAAGCACGGCCCCCCGATCCGTTCGTGTCGCGACTACCCGGCCGACGGCGACAAGCGGGTCGCCGGGCTGCGCGAGGCGTTCGAACGCATCGGGCTGGCCGACGGGATGACGCTCTCGACGCATCACCACCTGCGCAACGGCGATCGCGTGGCGCTCCATGCCCTCGAGACGGCCGCCGATCTCGGCGTGCGTGACCTGATGTGGTTCCCGAGCGCGTCGTTTCCCTGCCACGAGCCGGTGATCGGGCTGATGGAGCGCGGGCACGTCCACCACATCGAAGGCAGCATGAACGGCCCGCTGGGGCGCTACTGCTCGTCGGGGAAGATGCGCGGGCTCGGCGTGCTGCGGTCCCATGGCGGTCGCTGGCAGGCGATCCAGGACGGCGAGGTGCATGTCGACGTGGCGGTGATCGCCGCACCGGCGGCCGATCCGTTCGGCAACGCCACCGGGGCGTCGGGCCGCTCGGCGTGCGGTTCGCTCGGCTTCGCGCTGGCCGATTCGATCTACGCCGACCACGTGATCGTCGTCACCGACAACATCGTGCCGTTCCCGTGCCTGCCATGGCAGATCCAGGGCAACAACGTCGACTGCGTCGTCGAGGTCGAGTCGATCGGCGATCCGTCGAAGATCGTCTCCGGCACGACGCAGCTCACGCGCAGTCCCGACCGGCTGCGGATCGCGGAACTCGTGGCGCGGTTCATGCGCGATGCGGGGATCATGCGCGACGGCTTTTCGTTCCAGGCCGGCGCGGGCGGGAGCGCCCTGGCGTTCGTGCCGATCCTGGCGCGGATGATGCGCGAGGCGGGGGTGGTCGCCAGCTTCGTGCGCGGCGGTTCGCCGCGCTATCTGGTCGAGATGCTCGAGCAGGGACTGACGCGGGCGATCCTCGACGGCCAGACGTTCGATCTCGAAGGTGTCCGCTCGATCCGCGAGAACCCGAACCATGTGCCGACGTCGCCGTTCACCTCGTACAACTACCACGGCAAGGGGAACTTCGCGTCGATGGTCGACGCGGTCGTACTCGGAGCGACGGAGGTCGACCTGCACTTCAATGCCAACGTCGTCACCCACTCGGACGGCGTGCTGCTGCACGGGATCGGCGGCTGGCAGAACTGCCTGGCCGCGCGCTGCACGATCCTCGCGCTGCCGAGCTTCCGGGACCGGATTCCGGTGATCGTCGACCGGGTGACGACGCTCTGCGGGCCGGGCGAGCTGATCGACGTGATCGTCACCGAGCGGGGGATCGCGATCAATCCGCGCCGGCGCGACCTGCTCGAACGGGTGAGGGGAACCGACCTCCCTATCCGCACGCTCGAGGAGATCAAGCGCGAGGTCGAGGGGCTGCTCGGTGGCGCTCCCGACCGTCCCGCGCCGACCGACGAGCCGGTCGCGGTCGTCAAGTGGGTCGACGGAACCGTGCTCGACACGGTCTGGCGCGTGCCGGAACGCGGCCGGCCGCGTTGACCGCCCGCGGGCCGCGCCGTATCCTTCCGTGCT
>JAJRXN010000027.1 GCA_024276295.1 Acidobacteriota bacterium | reverse complement strand
TGCCGAACCCGTTCGGCTACAAGGCGCTCGATACCAAGGCGCTGGCGATGGGCGTCCTCGGCGTGCCGTGGCTCGAGACCACCAAGGACGTCCTCGTCGACCGGCTCGGCGCCGCCCCGCAGGATCCGGCGACGGTCCATCGCGCCGATGCCGACGCGCGGCACCAGGCCGAGCTGTTCGTCAGGCTGATGGAGCGCGCGGGGGTCCGATGATCCGTGCGTGCCCCCGGCCGGCTACCAGGTCATCTCGGCCAGGTCGTCGGTCACCTCGAAACGGGCCTCGGTCATCTCGCGGAGCTGGTCGAGCGTCGTGTCGGGAGCCAGCTCACGCAGGATCATCCGTCCGTCTTCGAAGTCGAACACGGCGTGCTCGGTGATCAGCCGGTCGACGCAGCCGACGCCGGTCAGCGGAAGCCGGCACTCGCGCAGCACCTTGGATGCGCCTTTCTTGTTGCAGTGGGTCATGATGATCACGACGCGGTTGGCGCTGGCGACGAGGTCCATTCCGCCGCCCATCCCCTTGACCATCTTGCCGGGGATCATCCAGTTGGCGAGATCACCGGTCTCCGAGACCTCCATCCCGCCCATGATCGTCAGGTCGATCTTTCCGCCCCGGATCATCGCGAAGCTCTCGGCGCTCGAGAAGTAGCTCGCACCGGGCTGCTCGGTGATCGTCTGCTTGCCGGCGTTGATCAGGTCGGGGTCTTCCTCTCCTTCGAGCGGAAACGGCCCGATGCCGAGCATGCCGTTTTCGGACTGCAGGATGATCTCCACCCCGTCGGGAACGTGGTTCGCGACTTGCGTCGGCATGCCGATGCCGAGGTTGACGTAGAAGCCGTCCTGCAGCTCACGCGCCGCCCGCAGGACGATTCGTTCTCTGCTCGATGCGCTTTTCATAGTCCCTGCCCTCGAAGATGTAGTCGACGTAGATCCCCGGTGTGTGCACCTGGTCGGGGTCGATCTCGCCGACCGGAACGAGTCGTTCGACCTAGGCGATCGTGACTTTCGCGGCGGCGGCCATCATCGGGTTGAAGTTGCGCGCCGTCTTGCGATATACGAGGTTGCCCGCGGCGTCACCGACGTGCGCCTTGACGATGGCGAAGTCGGCCGGAAGCGCCCGCTCCATCACGTACATCCGTCCGTCGAACTCGCGGGTCTCCTTCCCTTCGGCGACGACCGTGCCGTAGCCGGTCGGCGTGAAGAACGCCGGGATTCCGGCCGCGGCGGCGCGGATCCGTTCCGCGAGCGTGCCCTGGGGCACCAGTTCGACCTCGAGTTCGCCGGCGAGGAACTGCCGCTCGAACTCGGCGTTCTCGCCGACGTAGCTGGAGACCATCTTGCGGATCTGCCGTGTCTGCAGCAGCAGGCCGAGGCCGAAGTCGTCGACGCCGGCGTTGTTGCTGATGAACGTCAGCTCGCGCATCCCCAGCTCGCGGATCGCCGCGATGCAGTTTTCGGGAATGCCGCAGAGACCGAACCCTCCGGCCATGATCACCGCGCCATCGCCGATGCCCGCGCGGCGGATCGCCTCCCGCGCGTCCGGGACCACCTTGTTCATCCGTCGTGCTCCTTTGCCGATCGCAGAGCGTGGCATTCTCGACCGGCGGCGGGCGGCGCGTCAACAACGGCCGCGCCGGGAGCGGCCGGGGGAGCGAATGAACGCGGACCGACATGAACCGGAATGGTGACTCCGGCGGGGATGCGTCGCGCGGCGATCGGCGCTAGGCTTCCCGTCGGGTTGGGCGCAGCGGAAGAAGCGTAACGTGTGGGTGTCCTCCGACAAGCCACGGCTCGGCGTGCGGCTCGGCATCGTGCTCGCGCTGTTGACCATCGTGTTCGGGGTCGTGGTGTACCTCGCGCAGCTCGATGCCGAGCGGATGGCGGCGGTCGTCCAGGCCGATCTCGACCGGCAGAACCGCGAGCGGAGCGCGGCGCTCAACCGCTGGTACCAGCGCATCTCCGAAGAGCATGCCCGCGAGCTGGCGGCGCCGTTCCTCTGGGACACGGCGACGCTCGAGGGGGTCGAGGAGGGCACGCCGGCCCATGACCGCCTCCAGCGGCGGATGTGGCAGTTCGTCTACGGCAGGGACGAACAGCCGCGCTGGGAGGACGCGCCGGTCGGGCCGCTCGAATCGGTCGTGATCATCGGGCTCGACCACCGGATCATCGCCGCGTCCGACCCGATGGTCGTCGATCAGCGCTACATCGATCCCGAGGAGATCGCGCGCCTCGATCGCGCGCTCGAGGCGCCGCAGCTCGACGTCGTCGGAACGCGGCCGCGTGACGGGCAGCCGGTCCACGAACTGACCGTCGCGGTGCCCAACGCCGAGGGACGGCCGATCGGCTTCGTGCGGATGCGCTACGTCGGCGGCGAGCTGACCTCGGTGCCGGCGCTTCCGCGGGTGCAGGTCAGCGCCACGCCACGCCTGTGGGGGCCGCTGCTCGCAGGCGTGCTGGCGCTGCTCGGTGTCGGATTCGGCGCGATGGCGACGATCCAGGTGATCAACCTGACGCGGCGGCTCGAGGCGATGGCCGAAGGACAGCGGGTCGGCCCGGGGCGCGGTCCCGGCGAACGCGCGCTGTCGATCATCGAGCAGAAGCTCGAGTCGCTCTCGAGCACGGTGCGTCGCGACGACGTCCTGGTTTCCTCGCTGACCGAGGCGCTGCGCGAGGGCGTCGTGCTGATCGATCCGGAGCGCCGGACCGTCGTCGCCAACCGGCTCGCGCGCGAGCTGCTCGGCCTGCCGGCCGGCCAGGATGCCGACCCCGCGCCGGCCTTCCGGACACTGCTCGAGGACTGCCCGGAACTCGCGGCGATCGTCGAGGGCGGACTCGCCCGGCGCGAGGCCCTGCGCGAGCAGCCGCTGCTGCTGCGCCGTGGCGACGCGACGATCGACCTGCGGGTGACGTCCTACGTGCTCGAGGGGGCCGAGCGGCCGGCCGGCCTGATGCTGCTGCTCAAGGACGAGCGCTCGATCCGCACGCTCGAGCGGAACCTGCGCCAGGCTTCGCGTTTCGAGACGATCGTCCAGCTCACCGGCAGCGTCGCCCACGAGGTCAAGAACCCGCTCGGCGCGATCGAGATCCACCTCGAACACCTCCGGCGCCGGCTGGCGCGCGAGGCGGGAGGGGATCCGCAGAACACCGAACGGGTCGGCGTGATCCGCGAGGAGATCGCGCGGCTGCGCGAGATTCTCGAGGAATGGCTGCGCTTCACCAGTCCCGACGAGCGGGCGCGCGGCCCGGCCGAGGTGCGTGACGTCGTGCGGTCGGTGGCCCGGCTGCTGCGCGTCGAGGCGCGCCACCAGGGCGTCGAGCTGGTCGTCGACGAGGCGGGGGCCGAGGCCCGGGTCGGCATGCCTCCCGAGCGCCTGCGTCAGGTGCTGCTCAACCTGGCGATCAACGCGCTCCAGGCGATGCCGGACGGCGGTCGCCTCGTGCTGCGGAGCGAACAGGCCGGCTCGCTGGTCATGCTCGAGGTCGAGGACAGCGGTCCGGGGATTCCCGAGCCGATCCGCGACCAGGTGTTCGACATGCACTTCACGACGCGGCCGGACGGCAGCGGGCTCGGACTGCCGATCTGCCGCCGGATCGTCGACGAGGCGGGGGGGCACCTGACGTTCGTCTCGTCGCCGGGGAAGGGGACGACGTTCCGTGTCGTGCTCCCGCTGGCCAGCCTGGCGGCACGTCGCGAGGCGCCGCGCGCGGTCCGCGGCGGCTCGTTTCTCCAGTAGTCCGGATCAGCGCCGGAGCCGGCGCTCGAGTTCCTCGATCTTGCGCTCGAGGGCGCGCAGCCGGCGTTCGAGAAGCTCGCGCTGCCGTTCACGGGCCTGCCGCGCCGCGTCCGATCCGGCCTCCGCCCCCGCGGAGGCGGCGATGCGTGCGGCGGCGGCCACCCCGGCCTCGGCGTGGCGACGGAGCTGCGCGATCACCTGCTCGAGACGCTCCTCGTCGATCGCGATCGGCGCGATCTCGACCTTCCCGGGCCAGCGGTCGCCGGACAGCTCGCGCATCTCGTCGACCAGTCGCCGGATGGAGACCTCGCCGGGAAGGCGTGCCAGCAGACTCAGGTCGACTTGCGAGCGCTCGGTGCTCCCGAGCGGGACGCGGACCGTCGTCTCGGCTCCATCACGCAGGTAGGTGATCTCCGTCTCGTCGCCCGGGCTGCGGGTGAAGAGCAGCGCGCGCACCTCGGCCAGGCTCGCCATCGGCCTGCCGTCGAGCGCCAGCAGCAGGTCGCCGACCGACAGGCCGGCCGCCGCGGCGGGGCTGTCCGGCACGATCCGGCCGACCAGCAGCCCGCGGTCGCGCGGGGCGCCGAAGTGCTCGCGCAGTTCGGGAGTCAGTTCGGTCAGGCGCAGGCCGATGTACGCGCGCCGGGCGGTCTGTCGCTCGAGCCAGACGACGTCTTCACCGTCGGGGGTCCGCACGACGATGAACGGCTGCGGCTCTCCGGCCGCGGCGGTGGCTGCGGGCGGTCCGGGGGAGTCCGGCACGCCTGCCGGCGCCGCCGGGACCGCGGCGAGCGGCGAGAGCGCGGCGATCACGGTGACGAACCGGTGGATCCGGGCGAGGCGGATCATCGGGAACCTCCAGAGGTGGATGCAGGTGTCGGTGCGGACCGACGGGTTCCGAGGCCGGCCGGGACGGCGGCCGGTGCCCCGGTGCGCAGCAGGCGTGCGGCGCGGTCGACATCGAACACGATGTCGACGGTGTCGTCGCCGCCGAGGTAGATCACCTCGTCGCCCGGCGTGCGTGTCGAGGACTCGCAGGCGCGCAGCGCCTCCGCGAGCCGCTGCTGTTCCGAGCGGAGCCGGGCGAGTTCGGCCCGGGCGCGACGCGTCTCGATCTCGCGGCCGATCTTCAGGCCGGCGAGGGGCACGACGACCAGCAGGGCCGCCGCCAGCATCAGGCGGCGGGAGACCGTGCGTGAACGCCGCGTTTCCGGCCCGGGAAGCGCCGCGAGCACGTCCTCCGTCAGACCCGGCCGCGCCGCCGCGCGGGGCAGGTCGCGCAGGAGTCGTCCGAGTTCACGGTCGTTCATCGGTCACCCCCTTCCAGTACGGGGCCAGTCGCTTGCGCAGTTTCGTGCGAGCGCGGTTGATGCGGGACTTGATGGTGCCTTGGCGGACCGCCAGCGCCTCGGCGATGCGCGGCACCGTCCAGCCTTCGATCTCGTGCAGTACGAGTGGCACGCGGTAGTGCAGCGGGAGTTCGGCCACGGCCGCACTGACGACCCGGTGGATCTCGTCCCGCATCAGGCCCCCCTGGGGCGAGGCTTCCGGGGCCCGCAGGTCGCCGGCGCGTCCTCCGTCGAGCGAGGTCATCCTCCAGCGCCGTCGGCGCCGCTCGTCCGAGCGGACCAGGTTGGTCGCGATGCGGTAGATCAGCGCCTGGAGCTGGCCGCGTTCCTCGTAGCGCGAGGCTGCCTCGTAGAGCCTGACGAACGTCTCCTGCGCCAGGTCCTGGGCACGGTCGACCGACCCCGTCAGACGGGCGAGATAGCCGGCGATGCCGTCCTTGTGGCGATCGACGATCATCCCGAACGCCTCGCGATCGCCGGCGCGCGCCCGCGCCATCAGCACGCCGTCGACGGTGCTGTCCGCCGAAGCCGGCACGGACTCCGTCTCGAGCGCTGCGTCCGCGGCCCGCAGCGGCTCGGCGCGTGCGTCGTCTGGCGTCACCGGCCCGTCTCCTTCATGCGGACACAACGCCCATCGCGGGTCAGCGTTCCCTCCGCCCGCAGGCGGTCACATCTCCAGCACCGCGCGCACCGGGTCGTCCTTGGCCAGGTCCCTTTCGCCGCGCTCGAATGCGGCGACGGCGATCAGCACGAGGAACGACGTCGCCAGCGCCACCGCACCGGGGAGCGCGCCGGCCACCAGCGGGGGGCGCGGCAGGCCGGGGAGGAACGACTGCCGGGCGAGGAACTCGAGCCCCAGCGTGGTGACCAGCCCCGTGACGATCGATGCCGTCGCCGCGCGCCGGCCGACGCGCTGCCAGTTGAGCCCGAGCGCGAGCACCGGGGCCAGCGCCGCCCCCATCGTTCCGAACGCGAACGTGCCGAGCAGCGCCACCAGATCGCCGTAGGTCAGCGCGAGGGCCGCGGCCGCGAGCAGCAGCGCGACCGTCGCCGCCCGGCCCCAGCGCAGTTCGGAGCGCAGGCGCGTGCCGAACGCGCGCGGCAGGTCCCGTACCAGCGCCGCCGAGCCGATGTTCACCAGCGAGTCGGCCGTCGACATGATCGCCGCCAGCACGCCGGAGAAGACCAGCGCCGCGAGCAGCGGCGGGGCAAAGCCGAGGACGAACGCGGGCGTTGCATCGTCGGGGCGGGACAGCGCGGGCAGCGCGCCACGCGCGACGAGCGCCGGGACCGCGAGTCCGATGCCGAGCCAGAGCAGGATGCAGGCGGACTGGCTTCCGCCGAGTACGGCCGGCATGTAGCGCAGGCTGCGCGGGTCGTCGAGCATCAGGAACTTGTGCAGCAGGTGCGGCTGGCCGAGCGTGCCGATCGAGAACACGAAGAACAGTCCGAGAGCGGTCTGCACCGGGGCACGCCCGAACGGTTCGAGGAACGCGGCGCCGAACCGCGGATCGCCGACGATCGCCTCCGCGATCGCTCCCGGCCCGCCCCCGGCCGCCAGCGCGCAGGCGAACACCGCCACCGCCGTGACGACCATCATTCCGCCCTGGACGACGTCGGTGTACACGCCGGCGAGCATCCCCCCGGCGGTGCTGTAGGCGAGCACGATCAGCATTCCGCACCCGGTCGCCACCGGCAGCGACCATGCGCCGAACATCTCGCGCGTGCCGAAGATCATCTCGGTCATGATCCCGAGCGCGAGCATCTGCGAGCCGAGGTAGCCGACGATGCCGACGAGCACCGCGACGGCGGCCGCCGCACGCACGCCGCGCGAGCGGAAGCGTCGGCCGAGGGCCTCGGGGATCGTGTAGACCTCTCCGATCTCCGCCAGCAGCCGGAGCCGGCCGCCGACGACCCAGCACAGCAGACCCGACGTGAAGCCGACCGGCAGGCAGATGAACAGCGACGCGATTCCGAGGCGGTACGTCAGCCCCGGCCCGCCGATGAACAGGAAGCCGCTGAACGCCGCGGACATCGTCGCCAGACCGGTGACGAGCAGGCCGAGCCGGCCCCCGGCCACGAAGAACTCGCGCGGTCCGTGCGTGCGCCGGGCGGCCCAGACGCCGATCAGCAGCATCAGCGCGAAGTAACCGACGGTCAGGCCGAGCATCAGGCCGCGGGCCGCCGGTGTCATCGCCCGTCCTCCGCATCGCCGGCGGAGCGCCGCACGGCCGCCAGCGCCCGCAGTCGCGCCAGGTCGTCATCGTCCAGCGACGTGCTCGAGGAGGTCCAGACGTGGGCCAACGCGACGAGCAGCAGCGGCAGCAGCCAGAGACCGGCGAGCATCGCGAGGCCGCCGGCGGGGAGCCCGAACGCCAGCGGACCTTCGGCCCGGTCGCGCAGGAGCAGCAGGGCGAGAACGGTTCCCTCGAGCAGCAGCAGCAGTCCGCCGATCGCCGTCAGGCCGGCCGGCGAGATCGCGCGGGGGCCGAGGGCGAGCGCGACGAGCAGGGCTGGAAACGCCGCCACCGAGATCGCGAACAGGACATCGCTCCCGGGCAGGCGGACGACGGCCGGGGCGAGCGCGCCGAGGGCCGCGAGGGCGAGCAGCACGACGATCGTCGTGCGAGCCCGCCGCCATCCGGTCGTCATCGTCGCCGCCCCTCCGGAGCGTCAGCGCCCGGCAGGCGCGCCCGCCCCGCCACTCAGGCGCGCCTCGAGGGCGTCGAGTTCGTCGAAGACGCGGGCCAGCCCGGCCGGCCGGATGAAGGAGCGGTGGCTCGGCAGCACGGCGAGGGCCACGTCGACCCCCGCCGCGGCGAGCCGCCCGCGCGTCCGGCGCATCGCCGGGGCCCAGGAATCGTCCTCCTCGCCGACGAACAGGCGCACGGGCAGGCCGGCCAGGGCCTCGAGCCGGCCGGCGTCGGCCGGTTCGGGGACTCCCGGCAGCACGAACAGCGAGGCGAAGATCCGCGGGTCGGCCAGGGCGGCCGAAAACGCCGCACGCCCCCCGTTGGCGACGCCGGCGAGGTGCACCCGGTCGCCGGTCACCGGCATCGTGGCCACGATCCGCCGGGCCGTGGCGACCAGCAGGCCGGCCCCCTCGCCGCGGAAGCCCTCGCGGACCGGGGCGGCCGGGCAGACGATCCGCCAGCCGCGGGCCGGCCCGACCGTCGCGAAGTACCGCTCGAGCACGCTCCGGACGGCATCGGCTCCCTGGGCTCCCGGGGGAACCACGAGCAGCGTGGGCCGCGGTTCGGCCGCCGGGCCGCGTGGCTCGAGGATCGCCGCACGGAGCACCGTGCCGTCCGGCAGCGGAAAGTCCTCGAGCACGATCCGCGGCGGAGCCGCCACCGGAGCCTGGATCGCGACGGCGAATCCGAGGAGCAGGATCGCCGCCGTCGAGAGGACACGGCGGGAGAGCAGGGGGCAGCGCATCGTCGTCGTCAGCCTTCCGTCCCGCGCCGGCATCCGGACGCGGCAGGCGTCCAACCTACCATCGGGACGGCAGGGACGCGGCGGCTACTTCTACTTGTTGTGGCAGTGGAAGCAGAGTTCCGAGCGCACCATCGTCTTGCGCAGCATGTGCGGCACGCCGGTCGGGGTCCGGTCGTGGGGCTCGTGGCACGAGGCGCACTCGACGCGTCCTTCGAAGAACGGCACCTCGCCGCCAGGAAGCCCGGGCCCGCCTCCGTGGACATCGTGACAGTTGTTGCAGTCCGGGTTGTCCTGGTGCGACCAGCGGATGCTGATCGGATGCGTCATGCGCAGGTCGGTTCCGATCACCGCCTCGCCTTCCATCATCGTCGAACCGACGTAGCCGCCGAACGAATCGAGGGCAACTGTCCCGTCGTGGCATCCGAGACACATCTTGGACGTCCCGCGGGGCTGCTCCGGCTGCTCGTCGAGCGACGGGCTCGAGTAGAGCTGGTACGTCGCCGTCGAGAGCGAGTGGTTCCAGAGCAGACCGATGGTGCCGGTCTCTCGCCCGCCGTCGTGGGGCACGTGGCAGGTGATGCAGATCTCCCCGGTGTTGTTCCACTGGGCGCTCGAGAAGTCGTGCGCCGACCCGGCGATGCCGGACCCGGCGAGAGCCGGCGGGGCAGCGAGGAGGGTGGCGAGAAGGACGACGGGGCCGACGATCGGTTTCATCGGTTCCTCTGAGCGCACTCGGGGGGTACGCCTTCTTGATCAGAGGAATACGCCTTAATCTCCCGGAAATCAACTAATAAGTAAGCCATCATCAAGCAGCGTCCACGCTGACCTGAGGTCAGAGGCGGCCCCCTCCTCTACGTGTAGCGGAGCTTGTTGGTCGCCCTGATCCATGAGAACGCCCCCACGGCCCCCGGGAAGCCATGGATGGCAACGCGTTGTTCCCAAAGGGGTTCGCTTGGCACCACGCCGATCCCGAGCTGCTGGAAAGGCCGCTCCTCCCGGCCTGCGCGACCGGACCAACAAGCTCCGCTACACGCAGGCCGGTCC
>JAJRXN010000411.1 GCA_024276295.1 Acidobacteriota bacterium | reverse complement strand
GCCGGTTTCAGATAGAGGCGTTCCCATGCGGAATCGGCGCCCCAAGGGGCGCCGCTACGGCCCCGCCGATTCCGCCTTGCGCGCGCACGCCCACGCGCACGCGCGGTTCGTGACCAGGGCGTTCCAATGCGGAATCGGCGCCCCAAGGGGCGCCGCTACGGCCCCGCCGATCCTGCCTTGCGCGCGCAAACCTGCGCGTACGCGCAGCGGGCTTGCCCCGCCGATGGCGCATGAAAACGGCTCCATCCCAAATCGGCGCCCCAAGGGGCGCCGCTACGGGCGATCCGGCAGCAGTTCGAGGGCGTCGTCGCCAAGCACCGCCTCGATCGCCTCGGGCAGGCGGTCGAGGGCGTCGGAGGCGCCGCCTCCGGCCTGGTGGGCCCGCTTGAGCGCGTAGCGCGCGACGTTGATGCCGTCGCGGACGGAATGGAGTTCGTCCCGCTCGTGCGCCGCCTGGAGGAACGCCGTGACGTACTGCAGCAGCTCGGCTGGCGCGAACGGCAGATTGCTGGCCAGGATGCGCAGCTCCTCTTCGGCATCGGGAAAGTCGATCACGATGCGCGGCAGAAGCCGTGACTGGATGTACTCCGGCAGATCGAATGTCGACGCGTCGTCGTTCATCGTCGTGCAGAAGCGGAACTCGGGGTGCGCCTGGATCTTGACCCCGGCGACGACCGACTCGACGTACCGGCGGTGGTCGAGCAGCGGCGCCAGCGAGGCCCAGGACTTCTCGCTCATCCGGTTGCCTTCGTCGAGCACGGCGACGCCGCCGCGGATCATCGCCGCGACGATCGGCGAGGCGACGTAGCGGATCGTCCCGGACTCGCCGAGCACCGGCTGGACGATCAGGTCCTCCGGCCGGGTGTCGGCCGTCGCCTGGAACAGGTGGACCGGACGCTCGAGCCGTGCCGCCACCGCGCAGGCGAGCGTCGTCTTGCCGACGCCGGGCCGCCCGACGAGGCGCGGATTGAGCGGCTGGTCGTCGTCGTGCACGACGAGCCAGGCCGCGAGGAGCTGCTCGACGAGATCCTGCTGGCCGACCCACGTGCTCGGCGGCACGTCCGGTTCCATCAGCCCGATCGTCACGTCACCGATCGTGACCGTCTCGAGGCTCACGTGAAGCCCTCCCTCGCCCGGAGTCAGCGGCGGACGCCGCGGTCGGCCGTCTCCCCGTCCGCGGAGAGCCCGAACGAGGACAGCCCCTCGGCGACCTCGATCCCCTTCGGGAACTCCAGCCGGAACAGCGCCGCGGAGAGTTCCGGGTTGATCTCGATCTCGGTGATCTCCAGCGTCACGATGTCGCCCCCCCCGGTGACGACGCGGATCCGGTCGAGCAGTCCCGTCTCGCGATCGACCCACAGGCGGAGTTCCTGGATCCTCCGCCGGACCCGGCGCGAGCGCGGCACGAGCCGCAGTGCGTCGGCCGCGGCCCCGGACGTGCCCTGTTCGACGAGTTCGATCCGGAACTCGCGCCGCAGGTCCGCGGCGCTCTGCCAGAGGGCGAGCATGCGCTCGATGCGGTCCTGGCGCCGCGAGACGTCGAGCCGCTCGGCCCGCTTCCGCGACGGGATCAGACCGCGCAGTTCGCCGTGGGCCAGCACGTAGACCCGCCGCTCCGGCCAGTCGTACTCCCAGCGCACCAGCCCCTGCCGGGAGAAATACAGCGTCCCGCGCAGCACCTCGGCCTTCTCGAGGACGGCCAGCTCGCGGGTCTCGACGATCCGGGCCCGCAACGTCCGGATCGACTGCTGCGCGCGGTCGAGCCGGGCGAGGACCTGCTCGACGGCGGGATCGTCGCCGCGCCGACGGCGCTCGGCGAGTGCCTGCGGAGCGAGGGCCGAGACGAGCACGACGAGGGCCAGCGCCAGGACCGGCAGGCGCTTCGGAGCGGTGGGCATCAGGGGATCTCCCGCGACCGCGGCGT
>JAJRXN010000410.1 GCA_024276295.1 Acidobacteriota bacterium | reverse complement strand
GCATGACCTGCCGGAAGTATCCCTTCCCGGACTTCAGGCCACCTTCCGACAGAAACCATTCTCCCCGCCGTGCAAGCGGCTGGCGCCGCGCCAGCACGTAGTCCGCCGCCTTGACGAACGAATTCGGGAGTAACCTGAATCTTGTGTCCGGTGCTCTCGTGATTCGTTCTCGAAGTGGCGTTCGAAGATGGCGTTGAATTGGTTCAGTGTTGCGGCGGTGTTGGCGACGGGCTGCTTCCATCGTCCCGCTTCGAGGTTTGCGATGGCGAGTTGGAGCTTGATGCTGAGCATCCTCGAGGAGTGGAAGTGTCCGGCGTGGTCGATGCGAAGGCGTTCCCGCGCATCAAAGCGTCGGTCGGGCAAGCTCGGCCGCTGCGCTGGAACGAGGTGACGAGGAGCACGCACGCCTGCGCACTCATGCCGATCGGGGGCGACCGGATTCCGTGACATCGACCACCTTGCGCTCCGACGCGGCACGGACGATCGCCAGCGTCGCGGCGGTCGTCGCCAGCAGGTGTTCGGGCGCGATCGCCGGCACCCCGTCGCGGATCGCCGCGAAGAAGGCGTCGATCTCCTCGCGGAAGCCCTTGGCCTGGCCGGAGACCTTCTTTCTGCGCACGCGCCCGCCGTCGTGGATCTCGACGCGATGCCAGTCGTCGATCACGCCGCCGCTGCCGCCGGCGAACGCCTCGATGCGCTCCTTGGGCAGCGAGCGCGGTCCGTTGGCCTGGTAGACCAGCGTGCCGACCGATCCGTTGGCGAACGCGACGATCGCCGACGACGCCCCGGTGGCCTCGACGCCGAACCGCGCGGCCGAGACGTGTCGCGGCATCGCGCCCGCAAGGAACTGCATCAGATCGACGAAGTGACAGCCTTCGCCGAGGACTCTCCCGCCGCCGATGCGCGGGTCGTTGAGCCAGTGGTCTTCCGGCAGCGATCCGGCGTTGACGCGACAGGTGATCTGCACCGGCTCGCCCCGCCTGGCGGCGAGCACCTCGCGCAGGGCGACGGCGAGCGGCGAGAAGCGCCGGTTGAAGCCGACCTGCACGATCCGGTCGCCGTGCATCAGCGCACCGCGCAGCTCGCGCAGTTCGTCTTCGGTCAGGCACAGCGGCTTTTCCACGAAGACGTGCTTGCCGGCGGCGAGCGCCGCGAGCACCAGCGCCGCGTGGCTGTCGTGGCGCGTCGCGATGAACACGGCGTCGATCGACGGGTCCTCGAGCACCTGGCGCGGATCGCTGGCCGCGACACGGAAGTCGAAGCGCCGCGCGATCTCGCTCGCCGTGAATCCGCGGGCTGTGGCGACCGCCTCGAGGCGCACGCCGTCGCGGCCGCGGAGGTGCGGCAGCAGGTAGCCGCGCGCGAACGACCCGGCGCCGATGAAGCCGACACCGAGCGTCCCGTCGCCGGCCGGCCGCGCCGGACGCCGCTCGATGCGGGCGACGCCGTCGGGGGCCTCGTCGTACTCGAGCACGATCCCGACGTGCGGCTCGGCCTTCTCGCCGCTGACGATCGCGTACGCCTCGCAGGCGTCGTCGAACCGGAAGCGGTGCGTGATCAGCGAGGCGACGTCGAGCGTGCCGGCCGCGATCGTCTCGAGCACCGCCAGCATGTTGCGCCCCTCGGTCCAGCGCACGAAGCCGTACGGGTAGTCGACACCGTGCTGCTCGTGCAGTGGGTCGTAGCGCCCCGGGCCGTACGAGCGGCTGAGCACCAGGTCGAGTTCCTTCATGTAGTACGGCTCGCGCGGAACGTTCATCGGCACCGCGCCGACGACGACCACGCGCCCCCGCTCGCGGCACGCGGCCCCGGCCAGCTCGATCGGATCGCTGCTCTTCGCGGCGGCGGTGATGATCACCGCGTCGACGCCATGGCCGTCGCCGAGTCGCCGGCAGAGCGCCTCGACGTCGTCGCGGCCGCGGAGCGCGGCGTGCTCGAGGCCGAGGCGTTGCGCGAGGTCGACCATCGACTCCGAGACGTCGACACCGATCGGCAGGCAGCCGGCACCGCGAAGAAGCTGCCAGGTGATCTGCCCGATCAGGCCGAGGCCGATCACCAGCACGCGCTCGCCGACCCGCACGTCGGCGCGGCGGATGCCCTGCAGCGCGATCGCGCCGACGGTGGCGAACGCGGCCTGGTCGAACGGTACGCCGTCGGGGATCGGCGCGGCCAGCGTGCGCGGAACGACGACGATCTCGGCGTGGCAGGCGTGGTTCTGTCCACCGCAGGCGACGCGGTCTCCGGCGGCGAACCGCCGATCCTCGGGGTCGGCCTCGAGCACGACCCCGGCCGACGAGTAGCCGAGCAGCGACGGATCGTCGAGCTTCTCGCGCACCTTGCGCAGCGTGGCGAGCAGGCCCTCGCGCCGGACATTGTCGAGCACCTGGCGGACCTTGTCGGGTCGCTGGCGCGCCTTGCCGAGCAGCGAGGCCCGCGCCGCCTGCACCGTCGCCCGTTCGGTCCCGGCGCTGATCAGCGAGGCCCGCGTGGCGACGAGCAGCGAGCCGGCAGGGCGGGTGGGGGTCGGGCTCTCGACGAGCGAGATCTCGCCGGTCCTGAGGTTCTGGAGCAACTGCTTCATCGGCAAGGTGTTCCGTCCGCGGTCGCGTGCCGGGGCGGCGGTCGCGCCGCGTTCGAGGCGGACGATACGCTCCGGCGGCGGGCGCGTCGACCCCCGCCGGAGGCCCCGTCGAGCCCCCCTCCTCGGCCAAAGAATAACCGGTCACTTAGCCCGTCTGCCCGCCTTCTGATAAGCTCGGGAGCCTTCCACCCGTAGAACGTTCGGACCTGACGGCTCTTCGCGCCGGGATCGTCCACGAACCCTCGCGGCGGGACGTCGGGAGGAGACCTGCGATGAGCGAGCGCAAGGTGGTCATCGTCGGCGCCGCGGGCCGCGACTTCCACAACTTCAACGTCGTCTACCGCAGCGATCCGTCGCGACGGGTCGTCGCCTTCACCGCCACTCAGATCCCGGACATCGACGGCAGGGTCTACCCGGCGGCGCTGGCCGGCGAGCGCTACCCGGACGGCATTCCGATCGTCCCCGAAGACGACCTCGAGCGGCTGATCGCCGAGCACGACGTCGACGACGTCGTCTTCGCCTACTCGGACATCTCGCACGAACAGGTGATGCACATCGGCAGCCGCGTGCTGGCCGCCGGCGCCGACTTCCTGCTGCTCGGACCGAAGTCGACGGCGCTGCGCTCGGCAAGGCCGGTCGTCTCCGTCTGCGCCGTGCGGACCGGCTGCGGCAAGAGCCAGACGACGCGCAAGGTCGCGGCGATCCTCAAGGACGCCGGGCTCAAGGTCGCGGCGATCCGGCACCCGATGCCCTACGGCGACCTGGCCCGGCAACGCGTCCAGCGGTTCGCCGAGCTGGCCGATCTCGACCGACACGAGTGCACGATCGAGGAGCGCGAGGAGTACGAGCCGCACATCACCAGCGGAACGATCGTCTTCGCCGGAGTCGACTACGAGGCGATCCTGCGCGAGGCGGAGCGCGAGGCGGACGTCGTGCTGTGGGATGGCGGCAACAACGACCTGCCGTTCTACGTCGCCGATCTCGAGATCGTCGTCGCCGATCCGCACCGGCCGGGACACGAGGAGCGCTACCATCCCGGCGAGGCGAACCTGCGTCGCGCCGACGTCGTGCTGATCAACAAGATCGACACCGCCGACGCCGGGGCCGTCGAACAGGTGCGACGCACCGTCCAGCGGCTCAACCCGCGGGCGCAGATCGTCATGGGCACCTCGCCGGTGTCGGTCGAGGACTCCGCCGAACTCTCCGGCCGGCGCGTGCTCGTCATCGAGGACGGGCCGACGCTGACCCATGGCGGGATGGCCTTCGGGGCCGGCGTCGTCGCGGCGCAGCAGGCCGGGGCGGCGGAGATCGTCGACCCGCGCCCGTTCGCGGTGCGCAGCATCGCCGAGACGTACCGCCAATACCCGGAGACCGGTGCCGTCCTGCCGGCGATGGGCTACTCGGACCAGCAGATCGCCGACCTGGCGGAGACGATCGCGCGGGCGGCCGATGCGGTCGACGCGTACGTGATCGGGACGCCGATCGACCTGCGGCGCCTGGTCAGCTTCCCGCGGCCGGCGGTCCGGGTGACGTACGATCTCGTCGAGCGGGGCAGGCCGGATCTGGCCGAGGTGCTCGCTCCGGTGATCGAGAAGGCCCGCGGCTGAGCGCCGCGGCGCGGGAGACATGCCGATGAAGGGACGCGATCTCGTCGCCCTGTGGGACTGGACCGGAGCGGACGTCTCGGCGCTGCTCGACCTGGCCGATGCCCTCAAGCGTGACCCGGCCTCGTACCAGGGGGCGCTGGCCGGGCGTACGGCGTTCCTCTACTTCGAGAAGCCGTCGCTGCGCACGCGCGTGACGGGCGAGGCGGGGATGGTCCAGCTCGGCGGCGGTGCCGTGACCCAGACGCCGGAGATGGGCCGGATCGGCGTGCGCGAGACCGTCGCCGACGTGGCGCGCAACCTCGAGCGCTGGTGCGACGTGATCGGCATGAGGACGTTCTCCCAGGCGCTGGTCGAGGAGATGGCCGCCCGCTCGAGGGTCCCGGTGATCAACCTGCTGACCGACCTGCTGCACCCGTGCCAGGCGCTGGCCGACGTGATGACGATCCGCGAGGCGTTCGGGGAACTCGGCGGCCGAAGGCTGGCCTACCTCGGTGACGGCAACAACGTCGCCCACTCGCTGCTGATCGCCGGCGCGCTGACCGGGATGTCGGTCACGGTGATCGGTCCGCGCGGGTTCGAGCCGAACCTGCGCGTGTTCGACCGCGCCCGGGAACTGGCCGAGGTGAACGGGGCCCGGCTCGCCTACACCGACGACGTCGCGGCGGTCGCCGGGGCCGACGCCGTCTACACCGACGTCTGGGCCTCGATGGGCCAGGAGAAGGAAGCCGAGGCGCGCCGCCGGCTGTTCCTGCCCTACCAGGTCGACGCCGACCTGTTCGGTCGCGCCGCGGCCGAGGCGATCTTCCTGCACTGCCTGCCGGCGCATCGCGGCGAGGAGGTCACCGACGAGGTCGCAGACCACGAGCGGTCGCGGATCTTCGACCAGGCGGAAAACCGCCTGCACGTGATCAAGGCGCTCTACGTGGCGCTGATCCGCGGCCTCTGACCCGGTCGCGCCGTCACGTCGCGAGCAGTTCCTGCGCCCGACGCAGCCGCG
>JAJRXN010000409.1 GCA_024276295.1 Acidobacteriota bacterium | reverse complement strand
TCGCGGGTTCCGCGACATCGTCGTCTCGATGAAGGCGAGCAACACGCAGGTCATGACGCGAGCGTATCGCCTGCTGGCCGCGCGGCTCGACGAGCGGGGCGAGCCGTATCCGCTGCACCTCGGCGTCACCGAAGCCGGAGGCGGGGACGAAGGCCGGATGAAGTCCGCCGTCGGCATCGCACCGCTGCTGGCCGAATGACTGGGAGACACCGTGCGGGTGTCCCTGACCGAAGACCCGCTGGCCGAACTGCCGGTCGCCCGGGAGCTGGTGAAGCGCTTCGCGCGGCCCGTCGCGCCGGACCGGCCGTCGCGGACGGAGAGGATCCCGATCGAGGTCCGCGGCGGACCGGACGGCCCGGGAGGGCGCGCGGTCGCGGAGGTTCCGATCGGTTCCGCGACGTGGGGCGGCAGGGAACCGCCGAGGGTCGAACTGCGGATCGACGGCGGGAGCGATCACGAGGCCGTGCTCTCGGCGCGTCCATCCGTGGAACTCGTCGAGGCGGAGGCCGCCGACGGCAGGCGGATCGTCGAGGCGCTCGAGATGCTGGCGCGCTATCCGCGCGAGCGCGTCGCGCGGGGTCTCCTGCTTGGAGAAGACGCGCTCGCCGCGCTCGGCGAGGACGGCGCCCTCCGGGCGCGGGTCGCCGCGACCGTCGACCGGCTGGGGGGGATCGTCCGCGGTCCCGGGACGACGCTCGACAGGCTGTTCGATCTCGCCTGGCGCGCCCCGCGCCTCGTCGTGCTGCGGCCGGAGGAGGAACTCGGTGCGGGATCCTGGGAGCGGCTGCGCGAGTTCTCGGCGGCGGTCGCCGGGCGCGCTCCCGGGACTCTGGCGGCCCTCGAGGTGACGCGGCCGGTGGAGGTGATGGGCGGCCAGCGCCTGCTGGCCGCGGCTCTCGATCGGGCCGGCGCGCGTCTTCCCCTCGTGCTGCTCGACGCGCGCGAGGCATCGGGGGATCCCCGCATCGGACTCGCCGGACGGCTCGGGGGGCTGCTGGTCGACGGTCTCGGCGACGCGGTCTCGGCGCCGGCCGGGTCGGATCCGCGCCGGATGGCAGCGCTCCTCCACGGCGTGCTCCAGGCGGCGCGGCGGCGGCTGGAGAAGGCGGAGTTCATCGCGTGTCCCTCCTGCGGGCGCACGCTGTTCGATCTCGAGCGGACGACGGCGCGGATCCAGGCGTTGACCGCCCACCTGAAGCTCAAGATCGGCGTGATGGGATGCGTCGTGAACGGTCCGGGCGAGATGGCGGACGCCGACTACGGCTACGTCGGCTGGGGGGAGGGGAAGGTCGCGTTGTTCGTCGGGCGCGAGATGGTGGAAAAGGACATTCCCTCGGACGAGGCACCGCGCCGGCTCGTCGAACTGATCCGCTCCCGCGGCGACTGGGTCGACCCGCCAGGCGACGGGCCGGGCAGGTCCTGAGGCCGCGTCTGCGGACCGACTGGCCGCTGCGGCGGCCGAATCCCGGACAGGTCGTCCTTGCGCCGGTCAGGCACGGCGGGTTCGCAGGGCGGGCCCGGCAGCCGATTCTTCGCGGAATCAACGACTTGCACGGAGATGGGCGAGGTGGCCCGGTCCTTGCTCCTCCGGGTGCCGAAAGCGACGAAGCCGGCAGCACCCGCACCCGACGGCTTCCGAGCATCGCACGACCCTCTCTCCTCTCTCGGGGTTCCCGCACCCCTCGCGCCCCGGCCTCCCCCGGCCGGGGCGCTCATCTTGTCGTTTCCTTGCCGCCGGGCCGGCGCCTGGTGCGGGTCGCCGGACGGCCGGCCGCGGTCAGAACGAGTCGTCCCGGTTCTCGAAGCGGGTGTACTGCTTGACGAAATAGAGCGGGACGGTGCCGATCGGGCCGTTGCGCTGCTTGGCGATGATCACCTCGGCCAGGCCCTCGAGGTTCTTCTCGGCGATCTTCGCCTCGTCCTTCTCGTAGACCTCCGGCCTGAAGATGAACATCACCAGGTCGGCATCCTGTTCGATCGCGCCGGACTCGCGCAGGTCGGAGAGCTGGGGGCGGTGGTCTCCCTGGCGCTGGTCGGGTGCACGGGAGAGCTGGGACAGGGCGAGCACCGGGATGTTCAGCTCCTTGGCGATCCCCTTGAGCGAGCGGCTGATCTCCGAGATCTCCTGCTGGCGGTTGTCGGAGCGCCTTTCGAGGCGCATCAGCTGCAGGTAGTCGATCACCAGCAGGCCGAGATCGTGCTCCGACTTGAGTCGCCGGGCCTTGGACCGGACCTCCATCGGGGTCACGCCGGGCGTGTCGTCGATGAAGATCCTGGCCTGCGAGATCACGTCGTAGGTATGGGTCAGGCGCTCCCATTCCTCCGGGGTCAGCCGCCCGGTGCGCAGCTTGTGGGCATCGATGCGCCCCTCGCCTGCGAGCAGCCGGAAGAAGAGCTGCTGGGCGGACATTTCCAGCGAGAAGATTCCGACCGGCACGTGGCCGTGGACCGCGATGTGCTGGGCGATGTTCAGGGCCAGCGCCGTCTTGCCCATCGAGGGGCGCGCGGCGAGGATGACGAGTTCGCCGTCCTGCAGTCCGGAGGTCATCCGGTCGAGCCTGACGTACCCGGTGGCCAGGCCGGTCACCAGCTCGCGGCGCTCCGAGAGCTGCTCGAGCTTCTCGAGCCCTTCGGCCGCGACCCGTTCGATCGGCATGAAGCCGCGGGCGCGTCCCTGTTCGGAGAGCGCGAAGATCGTCCGCTCGGCTTCCTCGATCAGGTCCTGGGGCGGGCGGCTGCGGTCCGCCGACCGCACGCGAAGCTGCTCGCCGACGGCGACGAGCTGCCGCCGGAGCGCGTGGTCGCGCACGATGCGCGCGTAGGCCTGCACGTTCGCCGACCGCGGCATCCCGTCGACCAGCGACATCAGGTAGGCGACGCCGCCGGCTCGTTCGATGGCGCCCGTCCGCTCGAGTTCGGCGCGCACGGTCAGGGCGTCGATCGACTCGTGGGCCTGGGCCAGCGAAAGCACGGCACGGAAGATCTCGCCGTGGGCCCCGCGGTAGAAGTCCTGCGGTTCGAGCAGTTCGGAGGCCGCGTCGAGGGCCGAAGGGTCGAGCAGCACCGCGCCGAGCACGGCCCGCTCGGCCTGCTCGTCCCACGGGAGGTTCACCTCGCCGCCCGGGGGAGGTCCGGCAGGAGGCACGGGGCGCAGCGGGGGTTCGAGGCTCATCGGGACTCCGCGGCGGGGCGGGGCCGTCCCGCCGAGGGGGCATTCTACTCGCGTCGCGCCGGCGCGCGGGCGAGGAAGGGGCCGCCGTCTCGAGGATTCGCTACACTGGATCCGGAGCGGAGTCGGGGCGAGGGTCGCCGTGGTCGGGCTTCGCCTGGCGAGGATCCGATCACGGAGGAAAGTCCGGACTCCACAGGGCGGTGCGCTGGGTAACACCCAGGCGGGGCGACCCGACGGAAAGTGCAACAGAGAGCAGACCGCCAGCGGCCGGCGCGATCCGTCGTGCCGGTGCGGGCAAGGGTGAAACGGTGGGGTAAGAGCCCACCAGCATCCCGGGTGACCGGGATGGCTCGGTAAACCCCGCACGGAGCAAGGCCAAATAGGGGAGCCATGGCGTGGCCCGCGTCGCTCCCGGGTAGGCCGCTCGAGGCGGCGGGAGACCG
>JAJRXN010000408.1 GCA_024276295.1 Acidobacteriota bacterium | reverse complement strand
CCGGAAAGGGCCGCGAGGGCCGGCAGCGACCACGGCAGCAGCCCGAGCAGCAGCGCCGGGCCCTGGTACCACCACGGTTCGAGGTTGTCCCACGAGGCGACGAAGCGGTCGACGTTCTGGTGCCACAGGGCCGTCGCGAGATCCTCCCAGCCGCGGCGCGCGGCGAGCGCCAACGGCCACGGCAGCGCGACGAGCAGCAGGGCGCCGAGCGCGGTGGGCCGGACCAGCGGCCACGGCGAAAGCAGCGCGGTGCGCGCCACCCGGTCCGCCACGAGCGCGAGGACGAGCAGCGCGAGGATCACCGGCCCCTTGGCCAGCAGTCCGCCCGCGACCGCCACGCCGACGAGCGCCTCGAGCCGGCGGTCGCGCCGGTCCCGCAGCTCGGCGAGCAGCACGATCGCGACCAGCGTCGTCGCCATCAGCAGAGCGTCGGTCGCCACCCAGGCCCCGCGCTGGATCACCAGCGACGACGAGCCGAACACCGCGGCGGCCCGCAGCCCGGCCGCGGGGTCGGTCGATCGCCGCCGCACGAACCGCTCGAGCAGCACTGCGGCCAGCATCGTCGCGAGCAGCGACGGCAGCCGGGCGGCCCACTCCGAGGGGCCGCCGGTCAGCCGGAACGCCGCCGCCTCGAGCCAGAACAGCAGCGGCGGCTTGTCGTCGTAGGGCTCGTGCCCGCGCTGCAGGACGACGAGGTCGCCGCTGCGGGCCATCGAGCGGGCGATCAGCGCGAAGCGCGGTTCGTCGGGCGGCATCAGCTCGCGACCGACGGTCGCCGGGCCGAGGGCGACGAGCACCAGCGCCCCGGCGAGCAGGGCCGCGTGCAGGTCGCGGCGGTTCATCGTGGCCGGCCTCCGGGGACCGGCTTCCGCGGCGCCGCGGGCGAGCCGAGCACGACGTACTCGTCGTCGCCGACCGCCCGTTCGAGCAGCACGACGGGATGCGCTCCAGCGGGAAGGCGGCGCTCGAGGGCTGGGAGGTGCTCGCACTTGACGAGCACCCAGAACGGCTCGTCGCCCGCCAGGCGCCGCGCGAGATCGTCGAGGCGGGGATCGTTCCCGGGGCGCGCGGCGAGCATCCGGCCGGCGTAGAAGCCGAACTGGGCGCGGAAGTCGACCATCCCGGCGCGGGCCTCCGGCACGACCCGGGCCCGGATCTGCTCGACGAGGCGGGCCGGTGAGCGGGACACGTCGACGGCGGGGTAGACAGTCCGCGCCAGCACGACCCAGACGACGAGCATCGCCAGCGCCGGGCCGGCAAGCGCGGCGGGCCAGCGGCGCGGCGCGCAGGCGCCGGCGGCACAGGCCAGCGCCGCGAGGCCGAACGCGGCCGCGATCGGCCAGGGGGACACGGCGATGCCGTGCGCGGCGAGCCATGCCGGGGCCTCCGGCATCGCGAGGCCGAGCACCACCGCGGGCACCGCGACCGCCAGGGCACCGAGCGCCAGCCCCGCGACGGCCAGGCCGGCGCGCGGCGCGAACAGACGCCGGCCGGCGGCGAGTCTCCGCTCGAGGTCGAAGGCGATCAGCAGCGCCAGCAGCGGGTAGATCGGCAGCAGATAGAGACCGCGCTTGCCGGACGGGATCGAGAAGAACAGCACCGCGAAGGCACTCGCCGCCGCCAGACCGACGAACGCGCTGCGCGGGATCGCCGGCCCCGGCCGCGTTCCCGGACGCGCCAGACCGATCAGCGCCGCCGGCAGCAGGGCGCTGGCCGGAAAGAAGTCGTACCACGGCACGACGAGGAAGAACCACGGCGGCTGGTGGTGATGCCACGAGGCGGCGTAGCGCACGATCGTCTGGCGGAACAGCAGGTCGGTCAGCCACTCCTGCCGGCCCGTCGCCAGCGCATGCCACCCGGCGGGCACGAGCCACGCCCCGACGACCGCCGCGAACACGGCCGCGGCGCGCCACGAGACGAGCCGGCCGAGCGCCCGCGCGCGTCCGGTCAGGATGGCCGCCGCCGCCACGCCGCCGAGGGGGATCACGAGCGCGACCGGTCCCTTGGCCAGCGTGCCGAGGCCCATCATCAGGAACGCGGGGAGCGTCCGGTCGCCGCCTCCGGGCGTCTCGAGTGTCTCGAAGAGGAACACGAACGCCCAGGTCGAAAACGCGCACAGCAGCATGTCGAGCTGGCCCGAGGTGGCCTGCATCACGAAGCGGTACGCGCAGGCGAGTCCGCCCGCGGCGAGCAGCTCGACGGCGAGGTCCGCCTGCGGGGCGAGGGTGCGGGCGAGCCGCATCGTGCCGCCGAGCACGAACAGCGCGGCGACGATCGAGGGCAGCACCGCGGCAGCGGGCGTGACGCCACCGGTCAGCAGGGACACCGCGGCGATCGCCCAGAACATCAGCGGGGGCTTGTCGGGATACGGCGCGCCGTTGACGTGCGGGATCAGGAACTCGCCGGTCTCGATCATCTCCCTGGCGACCAGCGCGTACTTCGGTTCGTCGGGAGCCCACAGATCGCGCGTGCCGAGAAACGAGAACAGCATCGCGGCGGCGATGACCAGCAGCAGCGCGCGGGCCGTGCGTACGCGAGCCGGCGCCGCGCCCGACGCGGCGTCCGGGTTCACGCCCCGGGCTCGCCACCTCCCGGTGCGGCCGGCGGAGGATCGACGGGACGCCCCGGTCCGGGAGGTCCGGCCGGCCCGGAGCGACGGCGGGTCAGGCGGTCGATCCACGAGAGCAGCGTCGCGTTGTCGAATGGCTTGCCGAGGTAGGCGTCGGCCTCGGGAATCTCGGTGAAGTCGGCGACGTGGCGACCGTAGCCGCTCATCGCGATCACCGGGAGGTCGGGCCGCAGCCGCCGGGCGTGCTCGATCACCTCGGCGCCGGAGGCATCGTCGAGCACGAGATCGATCAGCAGCACGTCGACCCGCGTGCCCGCCTGGAGCACCTCGACCGCGCCCCAGCCCGAAGAGACGCCGAGGGTCTTCAGGCCATGCACCTCGAGCATCCGCTGGATCGACGCGAGCACGAGTCGATCGTCGTCGACGACGAGAATCGTCGGCCGGGGGCCGGAGGAAGAAGGGACGGGCATGGCAACTCCCGGAGGGCATTCTACACGGCCGGGGGGTTGACGCTTCCCGGAGGCGGGACCAACGTTTTCCGCGACGGGTTCGTCTCGGTCCGCATCCGCCTGCGCGGACCGAAGGAGTGCATGGTGAGCGACGTCCCTTCCGATCACGCGCCGGTCGGCGAAAATAAGGCCTCTCCGGCCGCCCAGGAGGAGATGCGGCGGGTGCTCGGGCATTCGCTCGACGGGATCCGCAACGCGGTCGAGGTGCTGGCCTGCCGGCTGCTCGAACAGAAGCTCGAGAAATGTCCCGAGATCGACAAGAGCAAGGAGAGCATCGAGGACATGTACTGCCTCGCGCTCAACCGCGTCGCCGCGCTCTACTATCACAGCACGACCAGCTTCGCGATGCGTCTCGAGGAGCAGGGTCCGCCGACGGACATCCTCGAGGCGCTCGACAAGGCGATCGACCACGCGATCCTCAAGGTCGGACAGAATCCTCCGGGACGCTATCGCGACTGACGGTCCGGGACCCTTCCCCCGTCCACCCCGCAGAGGCAGAATGACCCCGCTGCGCCGCGCCCGGCCCGTCCGGCCGCGGCCGGGGAGACCGGTCCGTGAAGTCGAGCCGCGCACCCGGAGACCTCGCCGCCTATCTCACCGACGAGAGCCGTCTCGAAGGGACGGCCGACGAGATCGTCTGGCCGGCGGATCCGCGCGAGGCCGCGGAGGCCCTGGCGCGGGCTCACGACTCCCGCACTCCGGTGACCGTCTCGGGTGCGGGAACCGGCATCGTCGGCGGCCGCGTGCCGTGCGGCGGAGTCGTGCTCGCGCTCGACCGCATGACGCGGATCGTCTCGTGCGAGACGGACCCCGAAGGGCGCGGCGGCACGATGCGGGTCGAGCCGGGCGTGACGCTCTCCGACGTGCAGGAACGGGCCGCCGCCTGCGGCCTGCTCTATCCGCCGGATCCGACCGAGGCGGGCGCCTCGATCGGCGGGACGATCGCCACCAACGCCTCCGGATCGCGGTCGTTCCGGTTCGGCCCGACACGCCGCTGGGTCGAGCGGCTGCTGGTCGGGCTCGCCGACGGCACGCTGCTCGATCTCCCGCGCGGCGCGGTCCGCGCGCGCGAGGGAGCGTTCGCGATTCCGCGCGGCGCCGCGGCACCGCTCGTCGTGCCGGCGCCGGACTGGCGGCAGCCGGCAACGAGCAAGCACGTGGCGGGCTATTACAGCGCACCGGAGATGGACCTCGTCGACCTGTTCGTCGGTTCGGAGGGAACGCTCGGCGTCGTGCTCGAGGCCGACCTCCGGCTCCTCCCGGCGCCGGAGGCGATGCTCGCGGGGATCCTGTTCTTCGCCGACGAGGAGACGGCGTTCGGTTTCGTCGAGGCGGCGCGGGACGGCGGCGACCCGCGG
>JAJRXN010000407.1 GCA_024276295.1 Acidobacteriota bacterium | reverse complement strand
CTACCGGCTCGGCGACGGGGAGTACTCGATCACGGTCGACCCTGCGCTGGCCGGGCCGGAGGTCGTCCGGCCACGGATCGCCGCGGCGACCGTGCATGGCCTCGCCTTCGACGACCGCTCGCTGCGGGCCCTGATGAAGCTGCAGGAGAGCCTCCACTGGGCCCTCGGACGCGATCGCAAGCTGGCGTCGATCGGCGTCTACGATCTCGCACGGGTCGCCGGTCCGGCGCTGGAGTACCGTGCGACGCCGCTCGACGAACCGCGCTTCGTCCCGCTCGGCTTCGACCCGGAACGGGCCGAGGACGCCATGAGCCCCGCGGAGATCCTCGAACGCCACCCCAAGGGGCGGGCTTTCGCCCGGCTGCTGGCGGGATGCCGGCGCGCGCCGCTGCTGGTCGACCGGCAGGGCGGGGTACTGTCGATGCCGCCGATCATCAACAGCGAGGCGACGCGGGTGACCGTCGACACGGTAGACGTGCTGATCGACGTGACCGGCCTGGAGGACCGGCACGTCGACAAGGCGCTGAACATCGTCGTGGCCAGCCTGCTCGAGACCTGCCGTGACGCGGAGGCGCGTCGGGTGGTGATCGCCTACGGAGAGCAGCGGCGCGTGACGCCCGACTTCACGCCGCAGCGGGTTCTGGTCGACGCACCTGCGGCGGCCCGGCTCGTGGGCGTCGCCTGGACGCCGGACGGGATGGCCGGTCTGCTGCGCCGGATGCGGCACGGGGCGACCGCGCGGGGCGAGCAGGTCGTCGTCGAGGTGCCCGCCTGGCGTGCCGACATCCTCCACCCGCGCGACCTGGTCGAGGACGCGGCGATCGCCCACGGCTACGACCACATCGCCCCGGTCGAACTCGCCCGTGCCACGTTCGGCGCACGGCAGCCCCGCGAGGAACTGATCGGCCGCGCCCGCCGTGCCCTGGTCGGGCAGGGGATGCTCGAGGTGCTGACCCTCGCCCTGTCGAGCGAGGCATCGACGTTCCAGAAATGCGGGCTGGTCGACGAGGGGCGGCAGATCTTGCTCGAGAACCCGATCTCGGTCGAGCAGACGATCGTTCGCGTCTCGGTGATTCCCGGCCTGCTCGAGACCTTGGCGATCAACCTCGGCCGGCCGTATCCGCAGCGGATCTTCGAGACCGGACTCGTCGGCGAAGTCGATCCGGGCGCCGAGACCGGCGCGCGCGAACGGCCGGTCGCCGGTCTGGCGCTGGCCGGCGACGGGCTCGGGTATGCCGACATCCGGGCGGGGGTCGACGCCCTGCTTCGTGACATGGGGCTCGCCGGCGGGCGACTCGAGTACCGCCCGCTCGAACGCGATCTGTTCCTGGCCGGCCGCGGTGCGGAAGTGCTGCACGACGGCTGCCGGCTCGGCGTGCTCGGCGAGGTTTCGCCGGCCGTGCTCGAACGGTACCGGATCGTCCACCCGGTCTCGATCGCCGAACTCGATCTCCAGGCGATCGAGCAGGCCGCGGCCCCGGCGGAGGATCAGGGGGCGATCTCGTAGAGCAGCAGGCGCGCGGAGACGCCCCCGACCGCGACGTTCCAGTGTCGAGTCGCCCTGAGCCGCAGGCCGCGGGTCAGCTCTGGATCGCCGGAGAGCACCGCGAGCGACCACCCGGGAAGGCCCCGCACGAACCGCCCCAGCTCCCGCCACGACGCGTCGACCGCGGCGCCGGCCAGCCGGCGGCCCCACGGGGGATTGGTCAGCACGAGGCCCGGCGGCAGGCCGGCGGGCAGCCGGAGCCGGTCGAGCGGACCGTGCTCGATCCGGACGTGCCCGGCCAGGCCCTGTCGCGCCAGGGCCGCGCGTGCCTCGCGCACGGCCACGGCATCGGCGTCGGCTCCGAGCAGGAGAGGCGGGCGGTCGGCCGCCGGCAGCGGGATCTCGCCGAGCGCACGCAGATCGAGTTCCGCAAACGGCGGGAGATCCGGAAGCCCGGTCGTCTCGGGCGGGCGCGCGACCGGTCGCCCGAGGGCGATCGCGGCGGCTTCCGCGAGCAGGGTGCCCGTTCCGCAGAAGGGATCGACCACCGCTCCGCGGCCGGTCACGCCGGCGAGCAGGGCGAGGCCGGCGGCGACGTCCTCGCGCAGCGGGGCGCGTCCGCGGCGGCCGGTTCCGCGGAAATGCAGGCTGCGGCGGCCCAGATCGACACCGACGCGAACCCGTCCGCCGGCGATGCGGGCATCGATCAGCACCGCGGGACGTTCGATTTCGACCCGGGGGCGCGGCAGGCCGCGCGCGCGGCAGCGATCGACGACGCCGTCCTTGACGACGCGGGCCGTGAATCCGGAGTGGCGGAGTTCGGGTGCGTACCCGGTGGCCCGCACCGCGAACGATCGGTCGCCGACGATCTCCTCCCATGGGAGGTCCGCCATGCCGCGCGTCAGTCCGCGGGGCTCGGCGGGCAGGTCGTCCGCCAACTCCCAGACGATCCTCGACACGGAGCGCGCCGAGAGGACCAGCCGGGCCGCCAGCGCGGCATCGACCAGGCAGCGCACCTGCCCGGGGCCGGCCGGCTCGGACGGGGCTCCGAACGCGCGCAGCTCCGCCGCGATGGCCCGCTCGAGGCCGCTCGCACCGATCAGGACGAGATGCAGGCGGTTCGTGGTCGCCGTCAGGCCAGGGCGGCCCGCGCCCGTTCGGCGAGCCCGGCGAACGCCTCGGGTTCGCGCACCGCGAGGTCGGCGAGCAGCTTGCGGTCGATCACGACGCCGGCTTCGTTCAGTCCGTGGATGAACGTGCTGTACGACAGCCCGTGGAGGCGTGCGGCGGCGCCGATCCGGACGATCCACAGCCGGCGGAACTGCCGCTTGCGCTGGCGGCGATCGCGGTAGGCGAAGCTGAGCGACCTGTCGACCTGCTCCCGGGCGATCCGGTAGCAGTTGTTCTTCGACAGGTAGTAGCCCTTGGCGCGATCCAGGATCTTCTTGCGCCGCTGCCGGCGCTTGTTGCCCCGTTTGACTCTCGACATCGGTCGCTCCTCATCGGCGCCGGGCGGACCAGCCGCCCCTGCGCACCCCGGACCGGACGGGCATCCCCGGCCACGGGGGGGGTGGAATCAGAAGGAGTAGGGCAGCATCCGCCGCACGCGCCCCATGTCGCTGTCGGAGACGAGCGTGTCCTCGTCGAGCTGGCGGCGACGCTTGGGGTCCTTCTTGGTCAGGATATGGCTCTTGTAGGCATGGCCGCGCTTGACCTTGCCGCGGCCGGTCACCTTGAACCGCTTGGCCGCTCCTCGATGGCTCTTGAGCTTCGGCATCGTGTTCTCCCGGGTGGCTCCGGCCTGCTTCAGTTGTCCAGTGCGCGGCGTGCCACCTTGTCCCGCGCGCGCTCGATGAAACGGTCGAGCGGCATCGGTCCCTGGTCTCCCTCGTGCCGCAGGCGCAGCGAGACCTCGCCCCGCTCCGCTTCCCGCGGCCCGACGACCAGCATGTACGGAATCTTCTCGAGTTCCGCGTCGCGGATCTTGGCCCCGACCTTCTCGGAGCGCAAGTCGACCTCCGCCCGCAGGCCGGCCGCCCGCAGTCGGCGGCCCGCCTCCTCGGCGAACTCCCGGACCTTGTCCGAGACCGGCAGGATCCGGGCCTGGACCGGGGCCAACCAGACCGGGAAGCTGCCCGCATAGTGCTCGATCAGGATCCCGAAGAAGCGCTCGAAGGAGCCGAGGATCGCCCGGTGCACCATGTACGGCGTACGCTGGCGGCTCTCCTGGTCGATGTAGCTGATCTCGAACCGGCGGGGCAGGTTGAAGTCGAACTGGACCGTCGAGAGCTGCCATGGCCGGCCGATCGCGTCGTAGACCTTGACGTCGATCTTCGGCCCGTAGAACACCGCCTCTCCCTCGAGCCGCTGGTGCTCGAGACCCCGGCGCTCCATCGCCCGGACCAGCGCATCCTCCGCGGCGGCCCACTCCTCGTCGGTCCCGGCGTACTTGCCCGGATCGGCGGGATCCCGGACCGACAGCTCGTAGCGTGCCTTTTCGAACCCGAAGGTGCGGAAGACGGTGGCGATCAGGTCCAGGCAGTCGTCGACCTCGTCGAGAAGCTGGTCGGGCCGGCAGAAGATGTGGGCATCGTCCTGGGTGAACCCGCGCACGCGGAACAGTCCGTGGAGCGTCCCGGAGCGTTCGTAGCGGTAGACCGTCCCGAACTCGGCCATGCGCAGGGGGAGGTCGCGGTACGACTTGAGCCCTGTCCTGTAGATCTGCACGTGCCCCGGGCAGTTCATCGGCTTGACGACGAACTCCTCGTCGTCCGCCGTGAGCGTGTACATGTTCTCGCGGTAGAAGTCGTAGTGCCCCGAGGTGCGGAACAGCGTGTCGCGCGCGATGTGCGGCGTGATCACGAACCGGTAGCCGCGGCGTTCGAGTTCCTCGCGCAGGAAGGTCTCGATCTGCTGCCGGACGATCGCTCCACGGGCGTGCCAGAAGACCAGTCCGCCGCCGGCGGACTCCTGGAGCGAGAACAGGTCGAGTTCCCGGCCGAGTCGGCGGTGGTCGCGGCGCCGGGCCTCCTCGAGACGCTCGAGGTGCTGCTCGAGCTGTTCCTTCGTCGGAAACGCCGTGCCGTAGATCCGCCACAGCATTTCGTTCTTTTCCGACCCCAGCCAGTACGCCCCGGCGACGCTCAGGAGCTTGAAGGCCCCCAGCCGGCGCGTGTTCGGCACGTGCGGCCCGCGGCAGAAGTCGCGGAAGTCCCCCTGCTCGTAGTAGGAGACGACGTCGCCGCCCTTTTCACGGACGAAGTGGACCTTGTACGGCTCGCCTTCCTCCTCGAACAGGCGCAGCGCCTCGTCGCGGGAGACCTCGTGGCGGACGATCGGCAGGCCGCGCTTGACGAGCTTCCTCATCCGCGACTCGATCTTCGCCAGATCCTGCTCGGTAAACGGGGTGTCGCGGTGGAAGTCGTAGTAGAAGCCGTCCGCGATCGACGGGCCCTGGGCGATCCGCGTGTCCGGGAACAGCTCCTTGACCGCCTGGGCCATCACGTGGGCCGTGCTGTGTCGCAGGATCTCCAGGGCGTCGGGATCCTCCGGCTGGATCAGGGCGAGGTGGCAGGAACCGGGAAGCGGGCGGTGCAGGTCCCACGGCGTCCCGTCGACGCGCGCCGCGATGGCGGTCTCGAGGCCCTCGAGTCTCTGGGCCCGCGCCACGTCGTACGGCGTGTCCTTCGCGCCGGCGGACACGACCCGTCCGTCGGGAAGCGTGACCTCGATCTGCCGTGCTGCGGACTGCTCGCTCATGTCAGGGGGCCTCGAATCGCGACCGGTCGCCCGTCGCGGCCCCGAGCGGCTCGACTGGTAGGCGCGGGCGGGATTGAACCGCCGACCTCCACCGGGTCAAGGTGGCGCTCTCCCACTGAGCTACGCGCCTCGATCGCCGGGATCGCCCCGTGCGCCCGGACGGCGGCCGACGGGGCGAGCGCGAAATCTACCAGCGCCCCCGGGGGGTGTCAAACCTCGGCGCAAGTGTCGCGCGTCGAACATCTTGCTGCATTGGGGGCACTCTACTAGAATCGCGCGGCGATCGACGCCGGCGGGGCCGAGGACGTCGAGAACGAGCCGATCCGCGGGGCCGGGGCACCCGCACGGGAGAGGTCCATGGAAGCACTGCTCGCCCTCGAAGACGGTCGCGTCTTTCGGGGAAGGGGGCTCGGCCGCGCCGGCTGCACGACCGGCGAAGTCGTCTTCAACACGGGGATGACCGGATACCAGGAGATCCTCACCGATCCATCGTATCGCGGGCAGATCGTCACGCTGACCGTGCCACACGTGGGGAATACCGGCGTCAACGATCACGATGCCGAGTCCGACCGCCCGCAGGCGGCCGGGCTGGTGGTCCGTGACGCGTCACGCGTCGGGTCGTCGTGGAGGGCCCGGGCCGGACTGGCCGACTACATGCGCGAGCACGGCCTGTGCGGGATCGAGGACATCGACACCCGGGCGCTGACGCGGCACCTCCGCTCCGGGGGCGTCCTGCGGGGCTGTCTCGATGCGACGGGCATGACGGCCGAGCAGGCGATCGAGGCCGCGCGTCGCGCGCCGCGGCTCGAGGAGCAGGACCTCGTCGGGCAGGTCACCCGACGGGAGCCGGAGCGCTTTCTCGAGGACCGCACGCCGCTGGTCGACCGGCCGGTGCGGTCGCCGGAGTTCCGCGTCGTGGCGCTGGACTACGGCGTCAAGCGCAACATCCTGCGGCTGATGGCGGCCAGCGGCCTCGAGGTGATCGTCGTCCCCGCCCGTACCGCCGCCGACGAGATCCTGGCGCTCGAACCGGACGGGCTGTTTCTCTCCAACGGGCCGGGCGATCCGGCCCACTACGGCCTGCTGATCGACACGCTGCGTCGGCTGGTCGGTCGCGTCCCGATCTTCGGGATCTGTCTCGGCCACCAGCTCGCGGCGCTCGCCCTGGGGGCCAGTACCTTCAAGCTGAAGTTCGGTCACCGGGGCACGAACCATCCGGTGCGTGACGAGCGGTCCGGCCGCGTGGCGATCACCTCGCAGAACCACGGCTTCGCGGTCGCCGACGACGGGTTGCCGGCGACGCTGCGCGTGACGCACCGCAGCCTCTACGACGGGACGGTCGAGGGGCTCGAGCACGTCGACCTGCCGTTGTTCACCGTCCAGTTCCACCCCGAGGCGGCGCCGGGACCGCACGACACGTGGGATCTGTTCGATCGGTTCCAGGACATGATCGCGCGCCGTGGCGGGGCGTCGTCCACTTCACGGAGGACGGCGTGAGACGACGACATCGGAGGAGCGGGAATGGCTGACTGGAAGTCGCCGATGCGTGCCGATCCGAGCGAGTGGCTCGTGCTGAGTTCGTGCGCGCCGATCAAGTATCGACTGCTGACCGAGCTGCACTCGCTGACGGTGGCGGATCCGAACGTGGCGCGGCTGCGGGCGGAGGTTCTCGACTGGCCGCCGATGAAGAAGGAGCTGCGGTACCAGCGGCGGGACGGCACGTGGGGCGGCAAGATCCATTCCGCGAATCCACGTGACTCCGAGCGGACGACCGAGAAGGTCCTCTGGCAGATGTACGAGCTGTCGTGGGACCGGGAGGTCAAGCAGATCCGGGCGGCGGCCAAGACGCTCAAGTCGTTCCTGGCGCAGAAGCGCACGATGCCGCTCTACGAGTTCAAGGCGCAGGTCAAGCAGGATCCCGTACGCGAGCGACTGGCGATCTGGTTTCTCAGGACGGTGGCTCTCGGGCTGCTCGTCCGGGGGGGCTGGTCGAGCGAGAAGCGCGTGATGGGGGCGATCGAGAACCTCCTGCAGCGAGTCAACGCGTTCGTCTCCGACCCGGTCTCGCGCCATCCGGTCGAGCATGTCGGTGTCGGGCTGCCGATGATCAAGCGCGAGGCGATGGAAGACGGCTACTGCTTCATTCCCGACATGCACATCCTGCGCGTCTTCGCCCACACGCCGGAGCTGCTCGACTCGATCCGCTACCGGACCGTGCTCAAGAAGATCTTCGACTACGTGATGTCCGCCGACTATCAGGATCTCGGCGAGCAGCTCGGAGCGATCCGGACCGTGCGGGGCCCGATCGCCCGCGGATGGGGCATCCACCTGCGGCCGGTCGAAGAGTACGCGGAAAAGGGCAACGTCGACGAGCTGCTGTACATCCTCGAGCAGTTCGCCCGGCTCGGGCTGCTCAACCGCTATCCGCAGCTGATGACCTACATGGACTGGCTGATGTCCCATCAGGGGAAGGACGGCCGGTGGGACCTTCCGACCAAGTACTTCGGCCAGAAGCCGCTGTTCATGTCGTGGCTGCGGCTCGAGCGGGACTGAAAGAGCCAGGACCGTCGCATCTCGGACGTCACGTTCCGGATGATGGTCATCCTCAAGTACCAGTGGGACCGGCAGGTCCTGATGCTCGGACGGGGTTCTGACCTGTATGGATTCTGAGGCGGTCACGGCGCTCTCCGGAGCCGACCGGATTCTCGCTCCCTGGCGTCGATGGACGCGGGAGGTGGCGATCGGCGACGTCGTGATCGGCGGCAGCCGGCCGATCGCGATCCAGTCGATGACGACGACGCCGACCGCCGACGCCGAGGCGACCGCACGGCAGGTCGCCGCGCTCGCCCGGGCCGGCTGCGAGATCGTCCGCGTGACCGTCCCGTCGAGCGTCGATGCCGAGGCCCTGCCGGAGATCCGGCGCCTGCTGGCGCGCGAGGGCATCAGGGTCCCGCTCGTCGCCGACATCCACTTCACGCCGAAGCTGGCGCTCAGGGTCGTCGAACACGTCGAGAAGGTGCGCATCAACCCGGGGAACTTCACCGACCGCAAGAGCGTCGCCGGGCGGGCCTACGACGAACGTCGCTGGGAACAGGACCGGGAGCGCCTGGCCGGGATGTTCGTGCCGCTGGTCGACCGTGCGCGCGAACTCGGCGTGGCGCTCCGGATCGGCACGAATCACGGGTCGCTTTCGGACAGGATCCTCTACCGGTGGGGCGACACGCCGGAAGGCATGGTCGTCTCCGCGCTCGAGTTCATCGAGATCGCGGAGGATCGCGGGTTCCGCGACATCGTCGTCTCGATGAAGGCGAGCAACACGCAGGTCATGACGCGAGCGTATCGCCTGCTGGCCGCGCGGCTCGACGAGCGGGGCGAGCCGTATCCGCTGCACCTCGGCGTCACCGAAGCCGGAGG
>JAJRXN010000406.1 GCA_024276295.1 Acidobacteriota bacterium | reverse complement strand
TGCTGCGCGTCGGCCTGCACTGCGCACCGGTGGCCCACCGGCGGCTCGGCACGTATCCCGACGGGACGCTGCGCGCCAGCCCGGGCCCCTTCACGGACGAGGCGACGATCGACCGGCTCGTCGAGGCGCTCGCCCGGAAGGCCGCCCGATGAGCGCCGCGCGGGACGTGCTCGTCGTCTTCGGAACCGTCCAGCGCGTGATGCGTGCCGAGCGGGTCGCGCGTGACGCCGGGCTCGACGTCGACGTACGCCCCGTGCCGCGCGCGATCAGCTCGGAATGCGGCATGGTCCTCGAGGTGCGCGCACAGGAAGCCGCCCGTCTCGACGCGGTGCTGGCCGACGCCGATCTCGCGCCGCAGGCGGCGTACGTCCGACGCGGCGAGTCGTGGCTGCCGGGATCGCTCGCCTCCGCTCCCGCGGTTCCGGCCCGCCTCGCACGCGAATCGACCTACGGCGGCTGCGGCGCCAAGCTCTCCCAGGGGCTGCTCGGCACGATCCTGTGCGGGCTGCCACGGCTGGAGAGCCCCGAGCTGATCGTCGGCATCGAGCACGCCGACGACGCCGGCGTGCTGCGGCTGACGCCCGATCTCGCCCTGATCCACACGGTGGATTTCTTCCCGCCGATCGTCGATGACCCGTTCAGCTTCGGCCGCATCGCCGCGGCCAACGCGCTGGCGGACGTCTGGGCCATGGGCGGCGAACCGCTGGCGGGAATGAACCTGGTCTGCTTTCCGCTCGAACGCCACGACCGGTCCGTGCTCAAGGAGATCCTGCGCGGAGGACTCGACGCGCTGCGGGAGGCCGGCGCGGTGCTCGCCGGCGGGCACACGATCGAGGGCGGCGAACTGCTCTACGGCATGGCGGTCACCGGCCGCGTCGATCCGGCGCGGATGTGGCGCAACGACACCGGGCGCGCCGGCGATCTGCTGGTGCTCACCCGCCCGCTCGGCACCGGCGCGATCACCACGGCCGCCAGGGCCGACCTTGCGGATCCCGGACACCTGGCGCGGGCGATCCGCTCGATGGCGACGCTCAATCGAGAGGCGGCGGAGGCGGCCCGGTCGATCGCCCCCTCGGCGGTCACCGACGTCACCGGCTTCGGACTCGCCGGCCACGCGGCGGAGATGGGCCGCGGAGCCGGTCTTTCGGTCGAGATCGACCTCTCCGCGCTGCCCCTCCTGCCCGGAGCGCGCGATGCCGTGGCGAGCGGGCTCGTACCGGCCGGGACGGCGAAGAACCAGGCGAGCCTGGCCGACGAACTCGAGATCGACGACGACGCCGATCCGGTGCTGGCCGACCTCGCGCTCGATCCGCAGACCTCGGGCGGGCTGCTCGTCGCTTGCGACGGTCCGGCGGCATCCCGGCTCTGCCGCCGGCTGCCCGAGGCGGCCGTCGTCGGCCGACTGGTCGACGGCCCCCCCGGTCGCGTCGCCCTGCGCGCCGGCACGCCACGATAGCCGGCCCCGTGATCCTGTAAGCTTCCGCCTTTGCAGGCGCTCCATCCGCGGGGAACGCGATGCCGGATCTGTACCGAATCCTCGAATCCGCCGTCTTCAGGCTCGACGACATCGTCTGGGGCTGGCCGGCGACGCTGCCGCTGATCGTCGTGCTGCTGGTCGGCACCGGACTCGTGACCACGCTGCGGCTCGGCTGGATCCAGGTCCGCTGGTTCGTGCATGGACTGCGCGTGATCCGGGGCGACTACGACGACCCGGAACACGAAGGGGATCTCTCGCACTTCCAGGCGCTGACGACGGCGCTGTCGGCGACCGTCGGCATCGGCAACATCGCGGGCGTGGCGACCGCGATCCACTACGGCGGTCCCGGAGCGCTGTTCTGGATGTGGGTCACGGCGGTGTTCGGCATGGCGCTGAAGTACGCGGAGTGCACGCTGGCGATGCGCTACCGCACGACGCGCCCCGACGGCACGACCGCCGGCGGCCCGATGTACACGATCGAGCGCGGACTCGGACGCTGGGCCCGCCCGCTGGCGTTCGGGTTCGCCGGCTTCACGATCGTCTCCTCGTTCGGCTCCGGCAACGCGGTCCAGTCCTTCACCGTCGCCGACCAGCTCCGGCAGGATCTCGGGCTGGCGACCTGGCTGACCGGACTGTTGATGGCCGGGCTCGTCGCGGCGGTGATCCTCGGCGGGATCCGCCGGATCGGCCAGGTGACGGCAAAGCTGGTGCCGTTCATGGCCGCGCTCTACGTCGGCGCTGGCGTGCTCGTGCTCGCTCTGCACGCCGGCGAGATCCCCGCCGCGCTGGCGACGATCGTCTCCTCGGCCTTCCGCCCCGCAGCGCCCCTCGGCGGCTTCGCCGGGGCGGGGTTCATCTTCATGCTGACCTGGGGCGTCAAGCGGGGGCTGTTCTCGAACGAATCCGGTCAGGGCTCGGCGCCGATCGCCCATGCCGCCGCGCGTACCGACGAGCCGGTACGGGAAGGTGTCGTCGCGATGATCGGGCCGTTCATCGACACGCTCGTGATCTGCTCGATGACGGGGCTGGTGATCGTGACGACCGGAACCTGGCACACCCGCCTGCCTGAGACGGTCCGCGCGACCGAACAGGCGGCGATCGTCGCCATCGTCGATCACGCTTCGGTCGGCATCGACGGCACGGTGCCCGACGACGCCCTGGCGCGCGGCCGCTTCCCCGTCGAGGACGGCCGTCCGGTCGGGTTTCACCTCGTGCGCAATCACGCGACGATCGAGGCCCCCCGCCTGACGCTCGGCGGCGATGCCGTGCTCGTCCGCGCCCGGGAGCGCCTGTCCGGCTGGCTGGAATTCGCGCCGGATCATCCCGGCGACCTCGCACTCGCGGCGATCCGCGCTGCCGACGGCACGCCGCGGAACGGGCCGCTGGTCGTCGAGGGAGCAGTGCTGCAGAACGGCTCGCCGCTGACGGCGTGGGCGTTCCGGCGCGGGCTCGGCGGATTCGCCCTCGGCCGCGGGCATCTGCTGATCACGCTGGCGGTGTTCCTGTTCGGCCTGTCGACGGCGATCAGCTGGTCGTACTACGGCGAGACCGCGGTGGTCTACCTGCTCGGCGTGCGCTTCGTCGGACTCTACCGCGTCGTCTTCTGCGTGATGCACTTTCTCGGCGCGGTCTATTCGCTCGAGCTGGTCTGGGCGTTCGGCGACGCGGCCCTCGGGCTGATGACGATCCCGAACCTGCTGGCGATCCTGCTGCTGACGGGCCGCGTCCGCGGCTGGACCCGCGAGTACGCCGCGGGAGGCGGGCTTTCCGCCCCGGGGACGATCAGGAACGGGCCAGCACCGTGATCTTCCCGACCTCGCGGAGGCGGGCCCAAGCTCCCGAAGAGACGAGTTCGTCGGCCAGGCGACGTGGACCGAGGTCAGGGTCGTCCGTGTCGTCGAGCGCCAGCCGGGCACCGGCAACGAGATGAGGTTCCCAGCAGCGGAAGTCCCGCCGCACTCCCTCCCATGTGTGATCACCGTCCAGGAACAGCAGCCCAACCGGCCGTGACCATCCGGGAGTGACGACCTCGCTGCTCACGTTGACCAGTCGCACGTTCCGGTAGCAGCCGGTCTCCAGCATCGCCCTGTAGAACGCGGCCCGGTCCTCCGGTCCGAACTTGCCTCCGTGGACGCCCCGGAACTCCTCGTGCGGCTCGACGGCAAAGACCGGCTGTCGTGATCCAGCGAGCGCTCCGCAGGCCAGTGCGGCCGCGGAACGCCCCCGGTAACTGCCGACCTCGACGATGCAGCCGTCTTCGAGATCGCGCGCCAGTTCGAACAGGAGCGCAACTTCCCCGAGGCGAATCATCCCCTCGGTCCTGTCGAACACTTCGGCCACCGTCGGGGCGACGCGGGTCCCGAGCCGTCCTGCCGCGACGGCAGCCGCCGGATCTCGAGCCCCATCGTTCTCAGCAGACGGTTCAGACCCCGACCAGGCCTCATCGCCCTCTCCCGGACGCGCTCAGCGCGGCGGCGTCCACTGCGGGATCCGTCCCGGCGTCCACGGGGCGCCGGCCTTTTCGAGATCCTCTTCGAGCCGGGGCAGTTCGGCGGCCAGGATCGGCCGCAGCTTGGCGGCCAGCGCGTCGAACCGCTCCCTCGCGATCTCGAAACCGCGCCGGTGCGTCTTCGTCGGAGCGCTGGTCGTCTCCCAGGCCGACGCCGCACGACGCGTCATGGCGACCAGCGAGGCGGGCGTCGGCTCGTTGCGGCGCGCGACGCTGCGGTCCCCCACGAGCACGACCTCCATCTCGTCGAGCCGGCGGTCGAGATCCCGGACCGCGGCCCGCAACGCGGTGACGTCCGCCGGCGTCTCGTCGAGCGCCTTGGCGGCGTGCCTGAGCCACGAACGCGCATCGCCGACGGCGCGCTGCGCGCCGAGCACGGCCCGCAGCAGGGCGGCCGTCTCGCGATGGAACGCGATCGCGGCCTCGCGATCCGGCGCCGGAAGCGTGGAGAGCGACCACGGCAGCACCAGCGCCCGCTGCGGCGTCCCGATCGTCGTTTCCTCGCCGTCGATCCGCTTGACGAGTGCCAGCGTGTACTCCCCCGGCGACGCCAGCGGCCCCGACGGCGGCGCATCCCACGGAGCCCGCTCACGCGGTTCGTCGAGCCGGACCGGCTCGGGCGACGGGTAGCGCAGGTCCCACGCCACGCGCTGGATGCCCGCCGCGTTCTTCGCCGGGACCCGGCGGACGATCCGGTCCTGCTCGTCGCGCACGACGACCAGCACGGCCGGCGCCTCCTCCCGGTCCTCGGCGCGCAGCACGTCCCATGACGGATAGGGATTGTCCTCGCCGCGCTTCGCGCGCTCGCGCTCCTGCTTCCGGCGCTGTTCGCGCGACGAGAGGTACTTGTCCTTGAGGTAGTACGTCAGCACCACGCCGAACGGCGGGTTGGGCGCGGCGAAGAACCCGTCGCCCTGGAAGGCCTTGCCGTCGAGTCCGAGCCGCGCACGCGGGACGTACCACAGCGTCTCCCTCGTCGGGAACGTGGCCGCCTCCTGCGCGAGCAACTCCTCGCTGACGTGCCGCAGCGGCGAGTAGTCGTCGAGGATGAAGATCCCGCGACCGAACGAGCCGACCACCAGGTCGTTCTCTCGGCGCTGCACGTCGAGGTCCCGCACCGCGATCGTCGGCATGCCGCCCTTGAGCCGGACCCAGTGCCCGCCCCCGTCGAGCGTGAAGTACAGCCCGAACTCGGTCCCGGCG
>JAJRXN010000405.1 GCA_024276295.1 Acidobacteriota bacterium | reverse complement strand
GGGCGATCCGGCCGCCATGGTCGCGATGCTGTTCTCCGCCTTCGGCGGCTGACGGGGCCTCAGCTCCCGGCGCTCTCCAGACTCCTTTCGAACTGCGGGATCTCCGGGTGGTCGGGGCGGATCTGCCGCAGCCGGTCGAGCCACAGCCGGGCGGCCGTCGTGTCGCCCGCGTTCATCGTGACGACGACCCCGTTGTAGGCCGCCTGCCAGTGCTGCGGGTCGGCGAAGAGCGCGTGCTCGAACTGTCCGAGCGCCTCCTGGATCTTGCCCTGGTTGAACAGCGTCGTGCCGTAGTCGGTGATGACGTTCGGATCACCGTCGCGGATCGCGAGCGCCCTGGCGTACGCCTCCGCCGCCTCGGCCCACCGGTGGGCGTCGTAGAGGAAGTTCCCCAGCTTGACCTGGGCGTCGTAGTCGGCTGGGTTCTCCCGCGCCGCGCGGAACAGCGACTCGATCTGCTCGAGCCTCGCGGCCGCCCGCGCCACCGCCGCGTTCGTCGGCGCCCGACGGCGGGCCTCGGCGAGCGCCTCGCGGGCCGCGTCCAGGTCGCCCGTGCCGTGGATCGCCGCATCGAACGCCGCCAGCGCCGGCGCGAGCGCGTTTCCGTCGAGTTCCATCGCCCGCCGCGCCGCCGCCAGCGCCTCGGCCGAGCGGTGCAGGTTGCTCAGCAGCCGGGCCGCCCGGGTGTGCACCCCCGCATCGCCCGGCGCGACCTCGAGGGCGCGCTCGACGTGCGCGACCGCCTGGTCGACCTGACCGGCCTGGGCGAACACCTCGGCCAGTTCGAGCAGTGCCCCGGTGTCGCCGGGGTCCGTGGCGAGCCTCTGACGGAGGTTCTCGATCCGGGCGCTGGTGGCTTGGGCCGGCGAGACCGCCACCGAGCGGCCGGGGTCGGGACCCCGGGACTCGAGCCCGAGGGACTCCGGGCGCAACACGGCGACGGAGCCGAGCACGCCGATGAGGACACCAAGGACGACGCCCCCGGCGAGCCAGGCGAGCGGCTCGGTGTGCGGCTTTCCGGATGGCGATGTGGAGGCGGGTCTCGTCTTCTTCCGCGGCGGGTGGCTCACAGGTCGGCTCCCTCGGATCGGCGAGTCGTGACGTTGCCCACGGTGCCCGATCCGGCACCTTCCGACATCCCGCGGCGGCATGCAAGGCCCGCCGGGCGCTGGTGACCCCGCCCGGCGGGCCATCGATCGCCGCGGGGCGAAGCCGAAGGTGTCCGGTCGATTGTCGGCGGGAAAGTCATGCTTTGATCCGGTTAAGAATAACCTGTATGTTACTCGTCCGGGCGGAAGGATCCACCCTTGATGGGACCGATGCTCCGGCGCGAAGGCTGAGCGGGCGTCGGGCGGCGGTTAAAGTAGCCGGGACAGGATCCGGCAAGCCGGAATGGCCGATCGGAATCGGCGGGAGAACATCCGAATGAAGGGCGCGCGGATCGCGATCTTCGGCCTCGTCGTCGCGGCGGCGATGGGCTTCCTGCTGTTCAAGACGCTCGGCACGCAGGCCGGCGTGTTCTATCTGACCGTCGACGAGTTCCTCGCAGCCCCCCAAGAGGGGCGGGTCCGGCTCTCGGGATGGGTCGAGGCCGGCTCGATCGAGAAGCCCGCCGGAGGGTTGAACCTCTCCTTCGCCATCCGGAACGAGGACGGCGGGCTGCGCATTCCGGTCGTCTTCGACGCGGCGAAGGCCGGTGGACGGATCCCGGACACGTTCCAGGAAGGGTCGCCCGTCGTCGTAACGGGGGAGATCCAGCCCGACGGCACGTTCCGGGCGACCCAGTTGCTGGCCAAGTGCCCCTCGAAGTACGAGGCGGCCGACCCGGCAGACCATCCGGCGGGCGCCGGATCCGACTGACAGGCAAGACGCCGCCTCCGGGAGGATGCGCGGCGCGGGGAGAGCAGCGTGACCAGCATCGGCCAGGCGGCGCTGATGGTTTCCGTGCTCGCCGCGGCGTGGGCTGCGGCAGCCGGTTTTCTCGCGGGACGCTCGCGTTCGGTGGCACTCGCCCGCAGTGCGGGCCGGGCCCTCGTGGTGATGACGGTGCTCTCGGGCATCGCCCTCGTCGCGCTCGCCCGTGCCCTGTGGCGGGACGACTTCTCGCTGCGCTACGTGGCGGAGTACTCGTCGCGCGCCCAGGAGCCGGCCTACAAGCTGGCGGCGGTCTGGGGCGGGCAGGCGGGATCGCTGCTCGTCTGGCTGGTCATGATCGGCGTGATGGCGGTGATCCTCGTGGCCACGGCGCGACGCTTTCCTGTGGCCATGCGGGGATACGCCTACGGCTTCATCGGGTTGACCGCGGCGTTCTTCGCCTTGGTCACGACGCTGATCGCCAATCCGTTCGTCCGGATGCCGGTCGGGCAGGTTCCCGCCGACGGCATGGGACTCAACCCGCTGCTGCAGAACCCGTGGATGCTGGCCCATCCGCCGGCCCTGCTGTTCGGCTATGCCGCGACGACGTTTCCGGCCGCGTTCGCGCTCGGGGCGCTCTTCTCGCGCCAGCTCGACGGGACTTGGATCCGGCTCGCCCGGCGCTGGAACCTGTTCGCGTTCACGCTTCTGAGCGCCGGGATCCTGCTCGGCGCATACTGGGCCTACATCGAACTGGGCTGGGGCGGCTACTGGGCCTGGGATCCGGTCGAAAACGCCAGCTTCATGCCGTGGCTGGTGATCGCCGCGCTGGTGCATTCGTCGATCGTCCAGGAGCGGCGCGGGATGTTCAAGACGTGGAACGTCAGCCTCGCGCTGCTCGCGTTCCTGATGTCGATCTTCGGCACGTTCCTGACCCGTTCGGGAATCATCTCCTCGGTGCATGCGTTCGGCGAGTCGGCGATCGGCACCTGGTTCGGCGGGTTCCTGCTGGCGATGACGATCCTGTCGGTCGTGGCGGTCGTCTTGCATCTGCGGGCGCTGCGTCCCGACCAGCCGCTGGCGTCGCTTCTCTCCCGCGAGGCAGCGGTCTGGATGGTCAACCTGCTGTTCATCGGCACCACGCTGATGATCTTCCTGATGACGATCTTCCCGCTGCTCTCGGAGGCGGCGGTCGGCAAGCAGATCACTCCGGAGCCGCTGCAGTTCACGAAGGTCACGCGGCCCTGGTTCCTGGTGCTGGTCGTGCTGATGGCGATCGGTCCGATCCTCGGCTGGAAGCGGGCCAACGGCCGGGCGATCCTGCGGGCGGTGGCGATGCCTCTGGCGGCGACGCTGGTGCTGACCGTCGCGGCGCTCGCCCTCGGGGCGCGGGAACCGTGGTCGCTGATGTTCTTCGCCTCGGCGATGCTGGCGACGTTCGTGCACGTGCTGGACTTCGGCCGCGCGGTGCGCACGCGCAGCACGCAGCATGCGGAATCGCCGCTCGTCAGCGCGGCCAAGCTGATGCGGTTCCATCGCCGCCGCTACGGCGGATACCTCGTCCACATCGGCGTCGTGCTGACCGTGATCGGGGTGGCCGGCTCCTCGGCGTATCGCGAGGAGAAGGTGTTCGAGGAGATCTCTCCGGGGGCGAGGATGCTCGTCGACGGCTACGAGCTGACGTATCGCGGGTTAGAGTTCGTCCAGCGGCCGACCTACGATGCCGCGGCGGTGAGCGTCCATGTCAGGCCGCCGCACCGCTCGGTGACCTACGCGCTGGTGCCCGAGATGCGGCTCTACCGCCGGGGGAACCAGCGGACGAGCGAGGTCTCGCTCCTGCCGACCTGGCTGCCGACCTCGCCGAGGCACCTGCGTCGCACGGGGGAGGATCTCTACGTCATCCTGGCCGCGATCGACACGCGGACCGGCGTGGCGAGTTTCCAGATCGTGCGCGAGCCGTTCGTCAACTGGCTGTGGCTCGGCGGCCTGGTGATGCTGTTCGGACTGCACTGGGCGGCCTGGCCGACGCGAGAGGAGGTCTACCTGCTGGCCGAGGACGTCGCGGGTCTCGCGGCGCCGGCGCGCGCATGAGGAGGCGGTGACGATGGGACTGTTCCTGCTGGCGCTCGCCGTCCTGCTCGTCGCGAGCACCTGGTTCGTCCTGGCACCGCTGTGGCGCGAATCGGCCGGAAACGATGCTGACGATGTGGACGAGACGGCTCCGCAGCTCAGCACGTCACAGCAGGAGGCGGTGCGGCGCGAACTGCTGTGGCGCCTTGAGCACGATCTCGAGGCGGGTCGTCTGACGGACGAGGAGTACGAGGAGGCGCTCGTCCGTGCGGGAGCCGACCGGACGGAGGATCCGGCGGGTGACTGATCCGCTGCCCGCGCTCCGGCTCGAGGGCGTCAGTCGGCGCTTCGGTCCGGTCACGGCCCTGGCGGACATCGATCTCTCGGTGGCGACCGGCGAGGCGGTGCTGCTGCTGGGCCACAACGGGGCCGGAAAGTCCACGCTGCTCAGGCTCGCCGCCGGGCTCGTCCGGCCGACCGCCGGACGCGTGACGATCGGGCGTGCGGGGGGCAGGGAGGTGCCCTCGGCGGCCCGGGCGCGGATCGGCTACCTCGGCCACCGGACCTTCCTCCACGAGCACCTGACGGCGCGCGAGAATCTCGAGCTGTACGCCAGCCTGTACGGCCGGCGCGACGCCGCGGCGCTCGCCGAGCGCTGGCTGGCGCGCGTCGGGCTCGAGCGGGCCGCCGAGCGGGTGATCCGCGGCTTTTCGCGCGGCATGATGCAGCGGCTCGCGCTGGCCCGGGCCCTGATCCACGACCCGCAGGTCCTGCTGCTCGACGAACCGGCGAGCGGGCTCGATCCGGAAGGCCGCCGCCGGCTCGTGGAGATCGTCGGCGAAGCGCACGCCGCCGGCGGGACGCTGCTCGTCGTCAGCCACGACCCGGCGCTGGGGCTGGAGATCGCCCGTCGCGTGGTCGTCCTGCGCCGGGGGCGGATCGTCACGGACGACCGGGCCGACAGCCGCAGCACCGCCGACTGGGCGCTCGCCGCCGGAGGCGTCGCGCGATGAGGGCCTGGCGGCAGGTGGTGGCGATCCTCGTGGCCGACGCGCGCCGCGAGGCGCGGACCGGCGAGGCGCTGATGCCGATGCTGGTCTTCGCGCTCGTCGTGCTCGTCGTCTCCGGGTTCGCCTTCGATCTTCCGGCGCTGCTCGCCGACCAGCGGCGCCGGCTCGTTCCGGGGATCCTCTGGATCGCGATCGCCTTCGCGATGCTCGTCGGCCAGGCGCGGCATCTGCTGGCCGACCGGGACGAGGACCGCGCGTCCGGCCTGCTCTGCGCGCCGATCGACCGCACACTGCTGTTCGGGGTCAAGTGGTTGGAGGGGATCCTGCTCGGGATCGCGCTCCAGGTCGTGCTGATTCCACTGGCCGTCGTGTTCTTCGACCTCGACCTCGGTGGCGCGTGGCTCGGTCTGGCGGCGATCCTGCTGGCTTGCACCGCGGCCCTGTCGGCGCTCGGCACGCTGCTCGGCAGCGTCGTCGCCCGGCTCGGTCGGGGCGAGGCGCTGCTGGCGATCCTCGTGCTGCCCGCCGCCGCGCCGGTGCTGATCGCGGGCGTCAAGACGACGGCCGTCCTGCTCGCCGGAGAGCCGCTGGCCTCCGCGGCGCCCTGGCCGGCGGTCGCTCTCGGCACCGCCGTGATCTACGCTGCGGTCGGTGCCCTGCTGTTCGAATCGGTGCTGATGGAGTAGACGCCGTGAACGAATCCTCGAGCTGGTGGAAGACGGGTGCTCCGCTCGGCGTGGCGTTCGCCGCAGGCGGCGCGGCGCTCGTCTGGGCGGCGATGTGGTACGCGCCGACCGAACGCACGATGGGCGACGTGCAGCGCATCTTCTACATGCACGTTCCGGCGGCGATGAACGGCGCACTGGCGTTTCTCGTCGCGGCCGTCGCCGGCATCGGCTATCTGGTGCGGCGCAGCGAACGCTGGGACCGGGTCGGCCGGACCGCGGTCGAACTCGGCACGCTGTGGGCGACGATCGTGCTGGTCACCGGCCCGATCTGGGCCCGTTCCGCGTGGGGCGCATGGTGGACCTGGGAGCCGCGGCTGACGACGACGCTGATCGCGTGGCTGATCTTCCTCGGGGCGATCCTGGTGCGGCGCATCGCCGGCGATCCCGAACAGGCCGCGCGCCTCGCTTCGGTGATCGCGATCATCGGCGCCCTCGACCTGCCGATCGTCTACAAGTCGGTCGACTGGTGGCGCGGCAATCACCCGATCGTGTTCGGCAAGGGGGGTGGCGGACTGGCTCCCGAGATGCGCACCGCGTTTCTCGTCGGCGCGCTGGCCGTCACGCTGACGCACGTCGTGCTGTTCCGGCTGCGCTACCGGCTGGCGCAGGCCGAGGACCGGATCGTGGCCGCCGAGCGGCTGGCCGACGAGCGGGAGGGACTGAGATGAGCACGCTGGGCTGGATGTTCTGGGGCTATCTGGCGGGGATCGTGCTGGTTGCGGGCTACGTGGCCTGGATCGGAGCCCGGCTCTCCGCGCTCGAGCGGCGCCAGCGGCGGATCGACAGCGAACTCGGCGCCGATCGCTGACCGCCGGCGGTCAGCGGGCGAGCGTCGCGCAGTAGCCGGCGATCCGGCGGCAGGCCTCGGCGAGCAGGTCTTCCGGTGGCAGAAACACGACGCGCACGTGGCGCGTGCCCGGTTTCTGGCCGAAGCCGCTGCCATGGACGACGACCACGCCCGTCTCGAGGATCAGCCCACGCGTGAACTCGAGATCGTCGACCTCGAGTTCGAAGCGCGGAAACGCGTAGAAGGCGCCGCGCGGCGGGACGATGCTCCAGCCCGGGATCCCGCGGATCCGCTCCACCGTCACGTCACGCCGCCGCCGGAGTGTTGCGTTGACCTCGGCGATGTGGTCCTGCGGCCCGTCGAGCGCCGGGCGGATCGCCCACTGGACGGGATGGCTCGCGCAGAGCCGCGCCCGGGCCAGCCTCCCGGCGGCCTCGATCAGCGGCGCGACCGTCTCGGACGGGCCGCTCGTGATCGCCCAGCCGATCCGCAGTCCGGGGCCGAGCCAGACCTTGGACAGGCCCCCGAACGTGACGATCGGCACGTCGTCCCGCAGCGAGGCGGTGGCGACGTGGGGCGTGTCGTCGTCGAGGATCATCCGGTCGTAGATCTCGTCGGAGATCACGAGCAGGCCGCGCTCGGCGGCGATCTCGAGCAGCCGCCCGAGCGTCGCCGTCGAGGTCACCGAGCCGGTCGGATTGTTGGGGTTGATCAGCACCAGGGCGCGGGTTCGCACGTCGGCGAGGGCGGCGATCGCCTCGGGGTCGGGCTGCCAGCCGCGTTCCTCGTCGAGATCGTAGGGGATCGCCCGGGCGCCGAGCTTGGCCAGGATCGCGTCGTAGAGCGGATAACCCGGCCGCGGGATCAGGACTCCGTCGCCCGGCTCGAGCAGGGCCGTGAGCACGATCTCGATCGGCTCCGAGGCGCCGTGGCCGACCAGCACGTCGCGCACGCCGCGGATCCCCTTGCGCTCCTCGGCGTCGCGGCGGATCGCCTCGAGCGCCTCGGGAATCCCCTCGGACGGACTGTAGGACGTCCGGTTGTCGCGCAGGGCGGCGACGATCGCCTCGATGACGTGCTGCGGCGTGCGGAAATCGAACTGGCACGGGTCGCCGATGTTGAGGTAGATCATGTCGCGTCCCGCCGCTGCGGCCTGGCGGGCGGTGAGCACGACGTCACGGACGGCGTACGTCACGCCCTCGACGCGGGAAGCGGTCTGCAGCGGCTTCGCAAGGCGGCTCATGCGGACCTCCGGTGGGCCGGCAGGGACGCCCGGGGGCGCCCCGCCGGCAGCAGGCGCGTGCGGGTCAGTCCTCGTTTCCGTCCGGTGCCAGGAACGGATACCCGAAGTGTCGCGGCGGGACGAACGTCTCCTTGATCGCCCGCGCCGTCGTCCAGCGCAGCAGATTCTGCAGTGAGCCGGCCTTGTCGTTGGTGCCGGAGGCCCGGCTGCCGCCGAACGGCTGCTGACCGACGACCGCTCCCGTCGGCTTGTCGTTGATGTAGAAATTCCCGGCCGTGTGCCGCAGGCGATTCGTGATCGCCAGGATCGCCTCGCGGCTGCGGGCGAAGACCGCGCCGGTCAGGCCGTAGGGGCTGCCCGTATCGCACAGCTCGAGCGCCTGGTCGAGCTTCGAGTCGGCATAGACATGGATGCCGAGCACCGGTCCGAACAGCTCCTCGCGCATCACGCGGTGCTTCGGGTCCTTGAACTCGATCACCGTCGGTTCGATGAACCAGCCGCGCCGCCGGTCGGAACCGCCGCCCCAGACGAACTTCGCGTCGGGCGAGCGCCGGGCCGAGGCGATCGCGCGGGTGATCTTCTTCCAGGAGGCCTCGTCGATCACCGCTCCCATGAAGTTCGTGAAGTCGGTCGGATCACCGACCCTCACCTCGGCGAGCTGGTCCCTGAGCGAGCGCCGGATCTTCGGCCACAGGGAGCGCGGCACGAAGGCGCGGCTCGCCGCGGAGCACTTCTGTCCCTGGTACTCGAACGCTCCGCGGATCAGCGCTGCGGCGACCTCGTCCGGATCGGCCGAGGCGTGGACGAACACGAAGTCCTTGCCGCCGGTCTCGCCGACCAGCCGAGGGTACGAGCGGTACTTCCGGATCGAGCCGCCGACGGTCTCCCAGATGCCCTGGAACACCTCGGTCGAGCCCGTGAAGTGCACGCCGGCGAGGTCCGGGTGCGGGAGCAGCGCGGGGCCGATCACGGATCCCGGCCCGGGAAGGAAGTTGATCACGCCCGGAGGGAGCCCGGCCTCGCGCAGCACGTCGAAGATCACCCAGCAGGACGCGGTCGCGGTCCGGGCCGGCTTCCAGATCACCGTGTTGCCCATCATCGCCGGCGAGGTGGGCAGGTTGCCGCCGATCGAGGTGAAGTTGAACGGCGTGATCGCCAGGACGAATCCCTCGAGCGGGCGGTACTCGACGACGTTCCACGTGCCCGGCGAGGATTCCGGCTGGTCCTCGTAGATCTTCTGCATGAACCACGGGTTGAAACGCCAGAAGTCGATCAGCTCGCACGCGGCGTCGATCTCTGCCTGGTGCGCCGTCTTGCTCTGCCCGAGCATCGTCGCCGCGTTGGCCTCGTCGCGCCACGGCCCGGCGAGCAGGTCGGCCGCCTTGAGGAAGATCGCCGCGCGCGATTCCCAGGGCATGCGCGACCAGGTCTGCCAGGCGTCCCGCGCCGCCTCGACGGCGGCGGCGACCTCGCGCGGCCCCGCCTGGTGGCAGCGCGCCAGCACGTGGCCGTGGTCGTGGGGCAGCACCTGCTCGAGGATCTTCCCGGTGCGGACCTCCCGCCCGCCGATCACGCAAGGAATGTCGAGCGTCTCGCCCTGCATCGATGACAGGCGCGCCCGGAGCGAGGCCCGTTCGGGCGAGCCGGGGGCATAACCAAGGACGGGTTCATTGCTCGGTTTCGGGACGCGGTAAACGCCGTTGGGCATCGTCGGAACCTCCATCGGGCACTCGGCGGGTGCCGCAGCGGGAACGGACAACAGCGGGTCACGGGACGGGGAAGACGAGAGTCTACACTGCTCGCGGGGAGCGGGCTGGTGCGGGACTATACTGCGGGTGCCATGGATGAACCGGTCCGGACGGGGAGCACGGAACTCGAGCCACGCCAGGTCCTCGGCCTGCTCGACAGGGCCGGTGTGCAGCACGTGGTCCTCGACCGCGACTGCCGCGTGCTGGTGGCCAGCCCCGGTCTCTCCGCATCGCGCGGGGCGGACCTCGTCGGCGGGCACTGCCACGAGGTGCTCTGGCGGCGCGAGAGCGACTGCCGGGCCTGCCTGATCGACGAGGTGTTCCGCACCGGCGAGCCGCGCAGCTTCTGGGTGCCGGTGATGCGCCCCGGCGCGCTGGGGCCGCGGCACCTCGTCCACCAGGTCCCGCTCGGCGAGCGCGTGCTCGAGGTGATCGTCGATACCGGCGCTCCCGAGCAGTTCTTCCCGGAACTCCTGCTGCGCGAACGGATCCTGCTCCACGGGCTGCGGCGCGTGCCGGTCGGCGTGCTGCTCGTCGATTCGCGCATGCACGTCGTCGCCGCCAATCCGGCGGTGCTGGCGATGCTGGGGGCCAACGAGGAGGAGATCAAGGGCAAGCCGCTCGACGAACTCCTTCCGGAGGGCGCGTTTCCGGCCCGGGGCGGGAAGCTGGCCGAACTGCTCGCCCGCCATGCGGCGATCCACGACCGGGAGATCGTGCTCGAGGCGGGCGGCACGCGCCGGGTCGTGCTGGCCTCGCTGGCCGCCGTCGTGGGGCGGGGGCAGGCGCTCAACGCCGCGGTCGTGATCCTGACCGACATCACGCGCGAGCGGCGTCTGAACGAGGAACTCGAGCGCAAGGTAGCCGAACTGACCCTGCTGCGGGAGTTCAACGAGGTGCTCTCGCACACCGCGCGGCTCGAGCAGGTCCTGCGCGTCGTGCTGGCGACGCTGGTGCATCCCGGAGGGCTGGGCCTCGGGGCGGCGGCCGTGTTCCTCGTTCCGGAAGGCCGGGACGTGCTCGAGGGCTGGCTGGCTCGGGCGGGTGATGCGCGGGCGCCGCGCGGCGGCCAGCGGCGCGGGCTGGACCTCGAGGCACTGGCGTTCGCGCCCCCCGGCGAGGCCGACGTGATGCTCGAACAGCGGGTCCGGCGCGTGCGGATCCCGCTCGACGAGGAGCGCCATCCGCTGGTCGCCGCGCTGCGCGACGACGTCCCGCGGCTGCTCGATGCGGGGGGCGCCGGGGACGAACTCGATCCGCCGATCGCGGCGCTGTTCGGGCCGGGGCCGGTCTATCTCGCCGGACTGCGCTACCAGAACCGCCCGCTCGGCGTTCTCGCCGGCGTGGCGCGCCGGGACGCGGCGCGGATCGATCCGGACCAGGTGTCCCTCGGAGGGCTCGTGGCCGGCGCGGCGGCCGGTGCCATCGCGCGGGCGCGGCTGCACGAGGAACTGACCCGCCGGCTCGAGGACCTCGCCGAGGCCCACGGGCGGCTGCGTCACATGCAGGGCCAGCTTCTGCGCGAGGAGCGTCGCTCGGCCCTCGGTGATCTGGCGGCCGAGATCGTGCACCAGATCCGCAACCCCCTCGCGGTGGTCGGTGGGTTCGCGCGCCGGCTGGCCCGGACCATCCCGGAGGACGATCTGCGGGCCACCGACGTGCGGATCCTGGTCGAGGAGACCGCGCGCATGGAGTCGATCCTCGAGCGGATCCGTCACGACGTGCGGCTGGCGCAGCGTCCGGCGCGGACGCGGATCGACCCGGAAGAACTGGTCCGCGCCGCGGCCGAGCGCTACCAGGGGCTGGCCCGGGAGCACGAGGTGACGCTCCGGACGGAGATCGCTCCCGATCTGCCGGCGGCGCAGGGCAGCCGGGAGCACCTGCTCGAAGTGCTGGACAACCTGCTGAGCAATGCGTTCGACGCGGTCGAACCGGGCGGGACGGTCGTCCTGCGCGCCCAGCGCCTGCGCGACGCCGTGCATCTGATCGTCGAGGACGACGGCGTCGGGCTGACCGCCGAGGAACTCGAACGGGTCTTCGAGCCGTCCTATACGACGAAGTCCGACGGCACCGGGCTAGGGCTGCCGCTGGCGCGCCGGCTGGTCTCGCAGTGCGGCAGGACGCTGACCGTCGACAGCCGACCCGGCGAGGGGGCGCGGTTCCGCATCGTGCTGCCGGTCTGGTCGCGCGACGGCGAGCGGCGCACCGAATCCACGTCAACGCAAAGGGAGGGCTGAACGATGCCCACGATCCTGATCGTCGACGACGAGGCGAATCTGCGATTGCTCTACCGCAAGGAACTCGAGGACGAGGGCTTCGAGGTGATCGAGGCCGCGACCGCCGAGGAGGGGCTCCGGGAGTTCGAAAGGCGCCGGCCCGACCTGGTCGTGCTCGACATCCGGATGCCGGGGATGAACGGGCTCGAGGCGATGGCGCAGGTCCTCGACCGGGATCGCCGGGTGCCGATCGTGCTCCACACGGCGTACGATTCGTACCGCGACGATTTCACGTCGTGGGCGGCCGACGCCTACGTGACCAAGAGCGCCGACACCGCCGAGCTGGTCCGGACGGTGCGCCGGCTGCTCGAGGAGCGCGCCCACATCGGTCCTCCGGAACTCTGACGGCCCCGCTGCGCCGCACGGCGCGGAGAGCACTTCCTTGACGATCGATCCCTCGACGTTGCGCGAGATCGTGACGATGGTCCTCGCCGGCGGACGCGGAGAACGGCTCTACCCGCTGACCCGTGACCGCTCGAAGCCGGCCGTCCCGTTCGGAGGGACGTACCGCATCATCGACTTCACGCTCTCGAACTGCATCAATTCCGGCCTGCGGCGGGTCTACGTGCTGCCGCAGTACAAGTCGCAGTCGCTGACCCGCCACCTGCGCGACGGGTGGAACATCCTCTCGTCGGAACTCGGCGAGCACGTCTCGGCGCTGCCGCCGCAACTGCGGGTCGGGAGTCACTGGTATCTCGGCACGGCCGATGCGATCTTCCAGAACATCTACACGCTGGCCGAGGATCGCCCGCGGTACGTGCTCGTGCTTTCCGGCGATCACGTCTACCGGATGGACTACCGGCCGATGATCGCGGCGCACCTGGCGCGCGGAGCCGACGTCACGCTGGCCGTGATTCCGGTTCCCGCGCGCGAGGCCTCCCGCTTCGGCGTGGTCGAGACCGCCGACGACGGATGCATCGTCCGGTTCCGCGAGAAGCCGGACGATCTCGATCCGGACGGGCCGGACGTCGTGGCCAACATGGGCGTGTATCTGTTCACGACCGACGTGCTGGTCGAGGCCCTGAGCCGGGACGCGCGCGCCGACGACTCGCGACACGACTTCGGTCACGACGTGCTCCCCGGCCTGGTGAAGGCGGGGCGCACGGTCCAGGCCTGGACGTTCCGCTCCGACGAGCCGGACCGTCGGCCGTACTGGCGGGACATCGGCACGCTCGACGCGTACTACGAGGCCAACATGGACCTGATCGCGGTCTCGCCGCAGTTCAACCTCTACGATCGCACGCACCCCGTCCGTTCGGCGCGGATCCTCGCCCCGCCGGCGAAATTCGTCTTTTCAGGAGGCGACGAGGGGGACCGGATCGGCGAGGCCCACGACTCGCTCGTCTCGCCGGGCGCGATCGTCAGCGGCGGGCGCGTGACGCGCTCGGTGATCGGACCCTGGTGCCGGGTCAATTCGTGGGCCGAGGTCAGCGACTCGATCCTGATGGACGAGGTCGTCGTCGGCCGGCGGGCGATCGTCCGGCGGGCGATCGTCGACAAGGGGGTGGTCATTCCGCCCGGCTTCCGGCTCGGCGTCGATCCGGAGCAGGACCGCCGTCGGTTCATCGTCACCGAGGGGGGCGTGACCGTCGTTCCGCGTCACGAGCACCTATAGCATTGTCGGCCGCCGTACGGTGGCGGCCGGCCGCGGCGTTGGCGACGGCCCAGAGCACCGCCGAGCCGAGCAGTGTCACGGCGAGGACCCCGGTCATCGTGCGCAATCCCGCGCCGCGGTCGATTGCGGTGCCGTAGAGCCACGTCGTCGCGCTGATCGCGAGCGTCGCGAGCCCCAGCTCGGTCGCGAACACCCGTCCGCGCAGCCGGTCGGGGACGAGCCGCTGCAGCAGCACCGTGGAGAAGACCCAGATCGTGCTGCCGCCGACGTGCGCCAGGACGACGAGCAGGATCGCGATCACCGGCTGGTGCAGCATCGCGAACGCGCCGTAGGCCAGGGCCGCGAGCACGAACGACGCGGCGATCGCCCGTCGCAGCGGTCGGGGCTCTTCGGGAACCAGCCGGCGCGTCAGCACCGGACCGAGCGCGGTCCCGAGTCCGCGTGCCATGTAGAGCACCGCGATGCCGACGTCCGGCCGGCCGGCCAGCGGGTAGATCCGCTCCCCGTAGAGCGTCAGCAGCAGCGTGATCGCCCCGGCCAGGCCCCAGCCGGTCTTGGCCAGCAGCAGCGCGGCGGCCTGGCGGTGCCGGCCGAGGTACGCCAGTCCCTCCAGCACGTCGGCGACGCCGGTCAGTTCGAGCAGTCCGCGGGCCGGGCGGCGGCGGGGGGGCGGTGGAAGCCGGAGCCGCAGCACCATCGAGACCGAGACGAGATAGGACGCGGCGTCGATCGCCAGCGCGACACGCCATCCGAGCAGGCTGGTCACCACGCCGCCGAGGCCGGCTCCGAGGGTGAACATCAGCGACCAGGTCATCGCGCCCAGGGCGTTGGCCGCTCCGAGCAGCTCGGGGGGGACCACGTTCGGCACGCTGGCCAGCCGCGCCGGCTCCGAGAACGCCTGGGCCGTGATCTGCAGCGCCGTGGCCGCGAACAGCAGCGCCAGTCCGCGGGAGCCGCCGAGCAGCGGGGCGGCGAACATCGCCAGCACGAAGACGAAGCGCGCCAGGTCGGCGGCGATCATCACCGTCCGGCGCGGGAAGCGGTCGGCGACGACGCCGGCGGCCGGGCCGGCGATCGTCGACGGCAGCAGCTTGAGGATGATCAGCACGCCGATCGTGCGGGCGTCGTCGTGGCCGAGTTCGCGGATCAGCGCGAGCACGGCGAGCAGGTTGAACCAGTCGCCGAGCAGGCTCGCGTACCGCGCGAGGAAGATGCGGCGATACTCGGGACACTCGACGAGGACGCGGCGGAAGTCGTCGAGGCCGCCGCGCGAAGGTCTCGTCCGGGCGGCCCGTGCGCCCGCGGTCGGTCGATGACTCATGCTGCCAGCCCGGATCCCGGAAATCGGAGGGCGGTCAGGTTATCATCCGTCCCCGGCGCGTGCCGGTCGCAGGGCAGCCCGGACCCGGGGAAGGAGACAGGCGTGACTCCCGACATCGCGTTCGTGCTCGCCGTCGTCGGGATCGCGTTCGTGCTCTTCTGGACCGAGATCCTGCCGGTCGAGGTGGTCGGCCTGCTCGCGCTGCTCGCCCTCGCGGTGCGCGGGATCCTCGGACCGAGCGAGGCGTTCCGCGGGTTCGGCAGCCCGGCGCTGATCATGATCGCCAGCGTGCTCGTGCTCTCGGCGAGCCTGGTGCGCAACGGCGCCGGCGAGCGGATCGCCGACCGCATCCGCCGGCTCTCGGGCCGCGGCCGCAGCCGGATGGTCGTCGCGCTGTTCTCGGCGGCGATGGGCATCAGCGCCTTCATCAACAACGTCGCCGCGACGGCGATGTTCATTCCCGTCGCCGAGAGCCTGTCCGAGACCTACCGCATGCGGGCTTCGCACCTGCTGATGCCGATCGCCTACGCGTCCCTGCTCGGCGGCGTGTGCACGCTGACGGGCACCTCGACCAACGTGGCGGTCGCCGGCGCGCTGCAGGAGCACGGCCAGGCGCCGCTGGGGATCTTCGAGCTGACGCCGATCGGCCTTCCGCTGGCACTGATCGGCCTCGGCTACATGCTGGTGACCTACCGCTGGCTTCCGGGGCGCGCCCGGCCGAGCGACGAGCCTTCGGAGAGCGACGGCGACCGGCGGCTGTTCATGACCGAACTCGAGGTACCCGAGGACAGTCCGGCGATCGGCCGGACGGTGCGGGAACTCGCGCTGCCGAAGCGGGCCCGGCTGCATCCGATCGGACTGATCCGCGGAGCGGTGCGGTTGGCCGAGGGGGGGCTCGACACGCCGCTGCGGCCGCAGGACATCGTCGTCGTCGAGGGGGACGCCAAGGCGATCAACCGGGGCGTGACGATCGCCGGTCTGCGGCGCAAGGCGACGCGCAAGCTGCCGACGGCGACCGGCCCCGATGCGGCCCTGGTCGAGGCGACCGTGTCGTACAACTCGCCCCTGATCGGCCGCACGCTGCGCGAGATCGACATCCGCGGCCGGTACGGGATCGACGTCGTCGCCATCTGGCGGCGCAGCGGCCCGATCGTCGAGAAGGTGGGGGACGTGCGGCTGCGACTCGGCGACGACCTGCTGATCCAGGGGCCGATCGGCCGGATCCGACGCCTGGCCGGTGATCCGCTCTACCTGCTGCTGCAGGGTCGCGAACTGCCGCGCTACGACCCGCGCAACGAACTGCTGTCGATCCTGGTCTTCGCGCTGGCGCTGCTCTGCGGCGCGACCGGCGTGCTGCCGATCGCCGAGGCGTTCCTGGCCGGTGCGGTGGCGGTCGTGCTGACGGGGTGCCTGACGATCGAGGAGGCCTATCGCGCGCTCAACCTCAAGCTGGTGATCCTGATCGGCACGATGATCGGCGTCTCGTTCGCACTCGAGAAGACCGGCGCGGCGCAGTTCCTCGCCCAGGGGATGATCGATCTCGTCGGCGGGCCCGCGGCCTCGCCGCTGCTCGTGCTGGCGGGGATCTACTGGATGGTCGTCGTGCTGACCCAGTCGATGACGAATGCCGCCGCGGCGCTGCTCGTCCTGCCGGTCGCCCTGAGCATCGCGACCGGCCTCGATGTCTCCCCGCGCCCGTTCGCGGTCACGGTCGCGGTCGGAGCCTCGCTGGCGTTCATGACGCCATTCGAGCCGGCCTGCCTGCTGGTGATGTCGGCCGGCCGCTATCGGTTCCTCGACTTCGTGCGGTTCGGTCTGCCGCTGACGATGCTCGCCTTCCTGGCGATCGTGCTGCTCGTCCCGCGCGTGTTTCCGTTCTGACGCCGCTACCAGGGAATCTCGTCCCAGGCGATGAGGCGACGGGCGACGCGGCGCATGATCCAGACCCGGCGGGTCGTCCGCTCGCGCCCGGCGCTCTCGTACGGAGCGATCGGTTCGTCCACGCTGGCCTCGATCGTCAGCGGGTCGATGACCATCGCCAGCTTCCAGCCGTTGTCTCCGGTGCGGTAGATCGTCAGCGGGCCTTCCTCGCGCAGCCGCGACTTGTCGGCTCCCTGCTGCCGGCGCTCCCAGCGGCCCACGAGCCGGTCGGGCGTGCTGCGTTCCTGGTCGATCCGGATCGCCAGCGTGCCCGGAAAACCGCGCCAGCGGTACTCGTGTTCGACCTCCCAGCCGGTGTCGAGCAGGAAGTCGTCGGCGGTCCACCAGTAGAAGCGGACCTCGAACCGGCCGTCCCCGGCCTGGCGGATCTGCAGCGCCTGGCGCTGGCCCGGTTCGACCCGGGTCCAGGTGCCGGTGAACGAGCCCGCGGTCGTTTCCGGAGGCGGCTGGAGGGGAACACCGAGACCTGCCGTGACGGCCACGGCGAGCAGGCCTGCGGTCAGGAGATTGCGGCCGATCTTCACGGGTCGCTCCGCCGGCGTCCCTCGGCGGGAGGGCGCCCATTCCGGGTTGTACCGGCAGCCTCGTCTTCCGGCAACCCGGACGCCCGGGCCAGCCGGCGTGCCTCGATGCGGGACAGCCGGCCGTCGGCGACCAGCCGTTCGAGCGCGGCGCGGGTCAGGGCGCGATGGACCGCGCCGACCGGCGCCGTGGCGCCGCGCAGCGCCTGCCGGTGGCGGGCGAGCGTCTCGGCGTCGGCGCGTGCGAGCGGCCCTGTCAGCCCGTCCGCCGGGCCGGCCGTCTCGAATGTGCGCGCGGCGCTCTCGGCGAGCCGGGCGAGCATCCGCCGCGCCGCGGAGGGCGCGACGCCGGCCTGTGTCAGCAGGCCTTCGGCCAGGCCGAGCAGGGCGACCACGTCCCCGGCCGCCATCACGCAGGCCAGGTGGACCAGCGGGCGCGCGTCGTCGTCGACCTCGACCGGCAGGAGCCCGAGTGCCGAGGCGAGGTCCCGTCCCGCCCGGCGCGCCTCGCCAGTGCCGGAGATCGTCGCCGTCGCCCCCCGCAGGCGATCCGCCGAGCGTTCGCCGGTCAGAGCGACGACCGGGTGGAAGACGCCGCACGCGATGCCGTGGCCGGCCAGCGGCGCGAGCACGGCGCGGCTCAGCGCGCCGGCGAGGTGCAGGGCCACGGCCGGCCGCTTCCGGCCGCGAGCAGCCGGCAGGGCGGCGAACTCGCGCGCGACCTCCGCCACCGCGTCGTCGCGGACGGCGAGCAGCAGCCAGGTCGAGCCGGCGAGCAGGTCGTCCGGCGTCGCGACCGGCTCGGCCCCCGTGGCCCCGGCCGCGTCCCGCGCCGCGTCCGCGCGGCGGCCCCAGATGCGCACCGCGCCCGCGCAGTCCGTGTCCACCAGACGCGCGGCCAGCGCCCGGGCGGCGCGGCCGGTGCCGGCGATCCCGATGGCGGGCAGCCGGCTCACGGGGACCCCCTCTCGGACGCCCCGCCGAGCGCGCGCCACAGCCGCGCCATGTCGTCCGGCATCGGCCGGGCGAAGGACAACCGACGGCCAGTGACCGGGTGCGTGAACCCGAGCCGCGCCGCGTGCAGGGCCGGACGTCCGAGCGAGCGCACGGCGCGTCGCCGTGCCGGATCCTGGATCTGGCGCGAGCGGTCGCCGGCGTAGGTCCGGTCCCCGACGATCGGGTAGCCGAGCGCAGCGAGGTGCACGCGCACCTGGTGCGTCCGGCCCGTCAGGATCGTCACCTCGAGCAGCGCGAAGCCGGGAACCTCCTCGAGCTTGCGCCACAGGCTGCGCGCCGGCCGGCCCCGGGGCGCCGTCGTCGACATCCGGACGCGCGAACGTGGGTCGCGT
>JAJRXN010000404.1 GCA_024276295.1 Acidobacteriota bacterium | reverse complement strand
GCAAAAGGATGGCCGGGGGGCGTGCAAACGCTTTCATTTCGGCTTAAGTTAACGTCCAGGGGAGCCCGCTGCGCCGGCCCGAGGCGCGCGGGGAAAGCGTGGGCCACCGGCGGCGGGCCGGGGAGGTCCACGGCGCGCAGATTCACAACGCCAGAAGGCCACACGTCGAGAGGACGCGAGGGACGACGCCATGAACAGGAAGCTACTCGTTTTCGGACTCGGGCTGCTGCTCGCCCTGGGGCTGGCGGCATGCAACAGCAGCGATGACACCCCGCTTGGCGTGTTGTCGGTCTACGGCTCGGCGAGCGCCGGGGCGGCGCCGGCGACGACCGGCGGCGTCGCACCCGCGGTCAACGGTGTCAGCGCGCTGCTCGTCACGTTCGACAGCCTGACGCTCTACAACACCGCCGGCAACGCCGTGACGGTCAATCCGGATGGCGAGGTCGACCTGATGGGATCGGCCGACAATCTGATCGGCGCCTTCGAGATTCCGGCCGGCGACTACAACGGTCTGGCGTTCTCGATCGCCTCGGTGCGCTTCACCGACCAGTCGACGGGGTTCACCTGCACCGATCCGAACCTGTCGGGGCTCTCGGTGCCGCGGCTCCAGCTCAACGTACCGTTCCTGACGGTGACCGATTCCGGGGAGGCGGCGATCGAGATCGACCTGCCGGTGATCGGCGGAAGCTGCGCCACGGACGGTGGGACCGGCTCGCTCCAGATCTCGCTCCAGGGGGCGGCGGTCCGCGTGCGCTGAGCACGGCCCGGGCTGTTCATGTGCCGCGGCGTCCTGCAGGGGCGCCGCGGTTCCTTTTTCCGGGGACCGGGCGGATTCTCCGGTCGAGCGGCGCAAGGGACACGCCGTGTGGGCCGTTAGAATGCCGTCGCGGCGCCGGTGCGCGTGCACCCGGTGCCCGGGGAGGTCGCCATGAACAACGGACGTCGTCAACCGAGTCTGCTCGTGCCGGCGCTGATCGGGGGAGGCGTCGCGGGTTTCGTCAGCAGCATCCCGCTGGTCGGGGCGCTCAACTGCCTGTGCTGCTCGCTGGTGATCGGCGGTGGGGTACTCGCCGCGTTCCTGCAGTCCAACAACTGCCAGAAGGCGGGGGTCGCGTTCACTGCCGGATCCGGGGCACTCGTCGGACTGGTCTCCGCCGTCTTCTACGCCGTCGTGGCGGCCGTGGTGGGGTCGCTCGTGCAGGTGCTGATGCCGATGGGAGACCCGGCGGAGATGCTCGAGATGATGCGAGAGCAGGGAGTGGATCTTCCGCCGCTCGTGGAATCGTTCATGCGGAGTATGGGCGGAACGTCCGGGCTGGGGCTGCGGATCATGATCGGATTCGGGGTCAGTCTGGTCGTCGGCGCGATCTTCGGCACGCTCGGCGGCCTGCTCGGCGGGCTGTTCTTCAAGTACGAGCCCGCCCCCTCCACACCGGCTCCGCCCTCCACGCCGCCGCCTCCGGCGCCTCCGGGCGCCTGACGCGCGGGGCGTCGTCGATGCGGGAAGGCGCCGCTCCCCCTTGGCGGCGGCGGCGCCTACTCCTCGTCCGGGTTCCGGGTCGTCACGAATCGCCGGGCTGCGGCCAAGTATCCGGCGAGGACACGACGATGCTCATTCCCTGGCTGTTCAAGGAAACCTCGATCGACGACTACCTCGACCAGGACGGCGAGACGCGGCTGTCCGCGTTGATGGAAGACCCGCGCAGCGTGCAGCCGGAAAACCACGTGCACGCCCGGGAGCTGGTCCGGCTGGCCCGCAGCGCGATGGCCGACCTGACGGAGCGGGAGCGGATGATCCTCTACCGCCGGTTCGGTCTGTTCGGCAACGACGAGATGACGCTCGAGCAGATCGGCCGGCTGATCGGCCTGTCGCGCGAGCGCGTCCGCCAGCTCGAGAAGGAAGCCCGGACCAAGCTCCGGGAGCGACTCCGTCCGTTCGCGCGCGACCTCCGCTTCACGGATCACTGACCGCCGGCCACCGGGGGCGCGGGGCCGGTCGGGATAGACTGGCAGCCCCATCCCCGGGGGAGCGGAGGGGCCGGCGGCAGGTGAGTTCCGGGACCACAGCGCGGACGGTCGCGGCCGTCGACCTCGGCTCGAACAGCTTTCACATGGTGATCGCGCGGCTCGAGGATCAGGGCCTGCGGATCCTCGATCGGCTGCGCGAGCCGGTCCGGCTCGCCGCGGGGCTCGAGCAGGCCGGGAGGATCACGCCGGAGGCGGCGGTGCGGGCCGTCGCCTGCCTGCAGCGCTTCGGAGAGCGGCTGCGCGAGCTTCCGGAAGACCAGGTGCGTGCCGTCGGGACCAACGCGCTGCGCAAGGCCGCCAACGCGGCCGAGCTGCGGGAGGCGGCGGAGATCGCCCTCGGGCACCGGATCGAGGTCATCTCCGGCTACGAGGAGGCGCGCCTGATCTACCTCGGCGTGTCGGCCTCGAGCCCGCCGGTCGAGGGGCGCCGCCTCGTGATCGATATCGGCGGCGGCAGCACCGAACTGATCATCGGCCGGGGCCCCGAGATCCTCCGGGCCCACAGCCTGTTCATGGGATGCGTGATCTTCAGCGAGCGGTTCTTCGGGGGCGGCGTCACGCGCGAGGCGTTCCGCCGGGCCGAGACCGCGGCCGAACTCGAGATCAGGCCGATCGCCTCGCGACTGCGCGATCTCGGGTGGGACGCCGTCACCGGCGCTTCGGGGACGATCGAGGCGCTGGTTGCCTTGGCGCGGGCTCCCGGCGGGAAGTCCTCGCCGGTGTCGCTGTCGTCGCTCAAGAAGCTGCGCCGGCAGATGATCGAGCGTGCGGCGGCCGGCAAGGATCCGGCCCGCGGCCTGCGGCCCGAGCGGATCGCCGTGCTGCCCGGCGGGCTGGCGATCCTCGTCGGCCTGTTCCGGGCGCTCGACCTCGGGGGGCTCGTCGCCTCGCCCGGCGCGCTGCGCGAAGGACTGCTGCACGATCTCGCCGGCCGTCTGCGGCACGAGGATGTCCGGGAGGCGACGGTCGAGCGGCTGGTGCAGCGCTTCGGCGTCGACCGCCCGCAGGCCGGGCGTGTCGAACGGACCGCGCTCGACCTGCTCGACCAGGTGGCCGAGGGGTGGAAGCTGGCTCCGGAGCGGAGCCGGCAGATGCTCTCGTGGGCCGCGCGCCTGCGCGAGATCGGACTCTCGGTCTCGTTCACCGGATACCACAAGCACTCGGCCTACCTGCTCGAGCACGGCGACATGCCCGGGTTCACCCGCGACGAGCAGCTCGAGCTGGCAGCGATCGTGCGCGCCCACCGGCGGAAGGTGCCGCGTCCGCTGTTCGAGGCCCTCGGCGGAAGGCGCGGGCGACGCGCGCTGCGGCTGTGCGTGCTCCTGCGGCTCGCCGCGCGGCTCAACCGCTCCCGTTCCCGCGAGCCGCTGCCGGCGCTGCGTCTCGCGGCCGACGGCGACCGGGTCCGGCTGGCGCTTCCCGGGTCGTGGCTCGATGCCCACCCGCTGGCGCGTGCCGATCTCGAGACCGAGGCGCGCTACCTCGGTGCGGCCGGCGTGGTGCTCGAACTCGAGGCGTTCGACTCCTGACGGCTCGCGCGGGTCAGAGGTCGTCGGCATCGATCAGGACGGCGCCCTGGCTGTCCGTCTCGACCGAGGTCAGCCCCGGATTCTCCTCCTCGAGCCGTTCGAGCAGCGCCTGCTTGGTCGCGATCTCGCGTCGGAGTCGCGCGTTCTCGTCGGCGAGCAGCTTGGTGCGAAGTGCCTGGCGGATCGCCACGAGCAGTTCGGTCTCGTGACACGGCTTGGTGAAGAAGCGGTAGATCTCGCCCTCGTTGATCGCCCGTATCGCCGTTTCGATGCTGGCATGCCCCGTCAGCATCATGCGGATCGTCTCCGGGTAGAGCCGTCGAACGCGGGCGAGCAGCTCGGAGCCGCTCATGCCGGGCATCCGCTCGTCGGAGACGAGTCAGATCGATGGTCCGCTGCTCGAAGACGTGCAGCGCTTCCTCGGCCGAGGCCGCAGTCAGCACGTCGAACGGTTCGCCCCGCATCCTGCGGCGCAGGGCATCCGTGATCCGCCGCTCGTCGTCGACGAGCAGGACCACCGGGGGCGGATTGCCCCCCGGATCCAGCCAGTCACCATCACCTTCGTCGTACATCTCGTGCTTCCTCAGGTCGTGCCGCTCCCCCGTCAGATCACGCCGGCGAGCTGCGAGCCCGCTTCCGCCAGCATGTCCCGCCAACCTTCGAGCGAGTCGGAGCACCCGGCCCGTTCGACGTACGTCTCGTCGAGCGGTGCCGGCGGAACCTGGTCGTGCCGGGGACCTTCGCCGACGTCCCAGGCATCGGCGATGTGGATCGCGGTCAGGGCGCTGAACTCGGCGTCTCCGCAGTCCGACGGACAGTGATGGAACGCGATCGCCTCGACGACCGGACTCGGCAGTCCCCAGAGATTCATCACGTACGCACCGACCGCCTGGTGGTCGACACCGAGCACGTCGCGCTCGATCAGGTGCAGCGGCATGACGCCACGCCGTGCCCTCCGGACGACCTCGGCGTAGTCGTCAGCCAGGTTCTGTGCGAGCACCAGGATGCCCGCGTCATGAACCATGCCGGCCGCGAAGGCGTCCTCGGCCATCTTCGTTTCCCCGCAGTGGACCTCGACGATGCGACGCGCGCCCGCGGCCACCGTCACGCTGTGCGGCCACAACGGACCCAGCCCGGCCTGTTCGACCACGCTGTGGTCGATTCCCTCGAAAAGCTTGGTGCCCAGGACCAGCGAGCAGAGAGTCGACAGCCCGAGGAACACGACGGCCCGCTCCGGGTCGCTGATCCGGCTGCAGACCCCGAAGTACGACGAGTTGACGATGCGCAGCAGCTGGGCCGTCATGCCGACATCGTGAGAGATCAGCCGCCCGATCTCCTTCATCGACGCGTCCGGCGATTCGAGCCGCTGGACCAGCTCCCGGAAAACGTCGGGCACGCTCGGGATCGACTCGAGCCCGCCGACGACCTCGCGCAGGCGGTCGCTGGCCAGCAGCTCCTTGAGCGAACACGCCCGGCTGATGGTGCGCTGGAGCAGGTCGGCATCGCACGGCTTCGTCAGATACTGGTGCGACGAGCCGACCGAGCGGAGGATCAGGTCGACGTCGGAGTGGCCCGAGAGGATGATCCGCACCGCCTGCGGCTGCCGGTCGCGCACGAGTCCGAGCAGCTCCGCGCCGTCCATGCCGGGCATGCGCATGTCCGCGACGACGACGTCGAACGTGATCCTGTCGAGCAGTTCGAGCGCGTGCGTCGGTCCGCACGCGAAGTGCATCTCCCACTCGTGGCGCCTGCCGCGGAGCATCCGGCGCAGGCCGTCGAGGACCATCTGCTCGTCATCGACGAACAGGACGCGGAGACTGCTCATGATTCGCCCTCCGGGTTCCAGTCGGATCGAAGCGGGAGCCGGACCAGAAACCGCGCCCCGCCGAGTTCCGATCGACCGACGTCGATCGACCCGCCGTGCGCGGACACGATGCCGTGCACGACCGCGAGCCCCTGCCCGCTGCCCTTGCCGACGTCCTTGGTCGTGTAGAACGGATCGAACGCCCGCGAGGCCTCGCCCTCGCTCAGTCCGCGGCCGTTGTCCTCGACGACGAGCGTGACGTGGGAGGCGTTCGACGAGGGGGTCACTCGCGCGAGGGCGTGCTCCCGGCGGGCCTCCAACGCGGCCTCGGCGGCGTTCGCCAGCAGGTGGTAGAGCGCTTGGGACAGACCGCGCGGATTGCCGGGCAGCGGCGGCAGGTCGTCTTCCAGGGCGAGTTCCAGTGTTTCCTCGACTCCGAGTTCCGCGCTGACGACGGTCGCGGCCGAGCGCACCAGCCGGTTTAAATCGACGAGGCTTCCCGCGTGGTCGACCCCGGCGAAGTCGCGCATCGACGAGACGATCGAGGCGATCCGTTTCCAGCCGTTCCGGATCGCGCCGAGCGCCGAGCGGACGTCGTCGAACAGGCCATCGGACACGAGTTCGTTCACCCGCCGCCCGACGGAATCGAGCCCCGGGCGATGCGATGTCGCCGCATCGTCGCGGGCCATCGCGTCGGCGATGTCCCGGGTCACCTGTTCGATCTCGGTCAGGGCCCGGTCGAGGAACTCGAGATTGCTGGCGATGAACTGCACCGGGTTGTTCAGCTCGTGGGCCAGGCCGCCGGAGAGCGTCGCCAGCGACTCGAGCTTCCTGCGCTGGAGTTCGCGGGCCTCTTCCCGCAGCCGATCCGTGACGTCGCGGCCGAGGATCATCGCTCCCAGGCAGTTCCCGTCGCCGTCGCGGATCGGGTGGAACGTCAGGGCCAGTGCCCGGGGCGTACCGTCGGAGTCCAGGTAGGGCAGCGAGTCGATCCGCAGCAGCCGGTCGTGCCACGCGCCCTCGTCGAGGACCCGCGCCAGGTGATCCGTCGTCAGCGGCAGCGGGAGATCGGCCAGACGACGCCCGATGGCCACCGCACGGTCGGTGCGCAGGATCCGCTAGGCCGTCCGGTTCCAGCGCCGGACGACCGCGGCGGCGTCGATCTGGATCACGATCGAGGTCAGGGCGTCGCACAGATGGTCGAGCTCCCGATGATTCACGGCGCATCCCCGGTCGGTTGTTGCGGTCTGCCGGCGATCGGCGTTCATCGCTCAGTCCTCTTCGATCGGAAGCTGGATCACGAACTCCGTTCCTTCTCCCACGGTCGATTCGAACGTCAACGTGCCGCCGTGCCGCTCGACGATCACGCTCCGGGCGATCGCGAGGCCCTGGCCCGTCCCGCGCCCCTTGGCCTTGGTAGTGAAGAACCGTTCGAAGATGCGCGTGCGGATCTCGTCGGGTATCCCGCATCCGGTGTCCGCGATCCGGATCTCGACATGCCCCGCGTCGACGCGCCGGGTCCGGATGCCGATCCGTCCCTTCTCGCATCGGTCGCGCTCCAGGCGTTCCTCGATCGCATGGGCCGCATTGACGACGAGGTGGAGCACGACCTGGCTGATCTCCCCGGGGTGGCACGTCACCTGCGGGAGATCCTCGGCGAGATCGAGCGTGAGTTCGGCGACGTACTTCCACTCGTTGCGGCAGACCGTGACGGTCGATTCGATCGTGCGGTTGAGATCGGTGGGCTGCTTCTCGTTCGGCCCGGGGTGGGAGAACTCCTTGACCGCGAGGACGATCTTGGCGATCCGCGCGATGCCGTCCGCCGCCTGGCGCAGGGCGCGCGGGAACTCCTCGTGGAGGAATTCGAGATCGGCATCGCGTGCGGCACGGTCGAGACGCTCGGAGAGGGAGGTGCCGCCCTCGAACCGACGGAGCTCGCTTCGGACCGCGTCGACCTCGCGAAGGAATGCCGCGAGGTCGACGAACGCGTCGCCGAGAAACCGCAGGTTGTCACCGACGAACTGTGCCGGCGTGTTGATCTCGTGGGCGATGCCTGCCGCGAGCTGCCCGAACGTGCGCAGCCGCTCGTCGTGATGCTCCTGACCGGCCGTGACGTCACGGTGGCCTTCGAGGGGCAGGCGGATCGCGACGATCCGGTCGACATCTCCCGACTCGGCCAGCAGCGCCACGGCGCGCTCCTCGACCCAGGAGTAGCCGCCTTCCGGCTGCTGGCGGCGGAAGACGAGGCGCCAGCTTCGCGCATGGCCGGCCAGGGCGTCGTCCAGCGCGTGCGTGAACGCGCCGCGGTCGTCGGCATGGAGCCCGGCGAGAAACTCCTCGCGGGTCGCCCGGGTGGTCGCGTCCTTCGCTCCGTCCGACCGGCTCGATGCGTGGACCGTGAACGTCCCGTCGGCGTGCACGTACTCCCACATTTCCGCGCCGATCCGCATCAGCGCGGCTGCGACGAACCGCGCGCTGGCGTCCAGCGCACCGTCATCGGATTCGCGTTTCCCCGGGCGCACGAGGCGGGTTCCCGCCGCCAGCCCGAACAGCAGGCAGGCGGAGAGAACCGGCAGGAAGGATTCCGGGAACGCTGCGGCGGGAAACTGCGTGCAGGCGGCGGTCTCGGCGAAGAGCGTGGAGGCGAACATCGGCGGATCTCCTCCAGAGCGTAGCCGTGGATGGAGAATATAGGTGTCGGCATCCACGGATAGTCAAGTTGACCGACAGTCAAGATGACATGCGATCCGCGCGCGAGTGGCGGCGTTCCACGGAGACCCTCGGCCGGGCGCATGATGCGTGCTCCGCGGGGCGGAATGCGGCCGGCCGTCCCGGTTTCATGCGATGCTCCTGCATCTGGACCCGGCACGTTCTTCCGGCCGCCGGCCGGAGCGGCGTGCG
>JAJRXN010000403.1 GCA_024276295.1 Acidobacteriota bacterium | reverse complement strand
TCCACGCGTGCCGACCGCGGCCAGCGGAAGGTCGACGGGCACGTCCAGGGCGCCGACGAAGCGGCTTTCGGGGACCCGGCCGTCGTGCGGTGCGTGGGGGCTCATGACGGCACAATATAGCGCGGAAGGCCGGGGCTGCGGCCCGGGGGCCGGCCGCGTGTTTGCCCTGTCCGGGACGGTGCGTATAATCGCGCCTTCGCCGGATCGAGGGTCCGCAGGAGACCTCGCGCGTCCGGTACTCGGGTGGGCCGCTAGCTCAACTGGCAGAGCAGCAGACTCTTAATCTGCGGGTTCGGGGTTCGAGTCCCTGGCGGCTCACCATCTCGCGTTCGGGCGGGCATCGAGGCGGGGGTTCCCGCCTTTTCCTGTCTAGGGTTCTTCGGCGACCGGGGAGACCAGCCGTCGTGCGAAAGTGGCGGAACTGGTAGACGCGCAAGATTTAGGATCTTGTGGCCGACTGGCCGTGGGGGTTCGAGTCCCCCCTTTCGCACCAGCCGCAGATCGGCCGGGCCGGATCGGGACGGACCGGCTACCATCAGGCAGGTGCAGACCCCATCATCGCCCCCTGCGGGCGGACGAGGCGCGGCAGCGCGATGAAGACCACACGGGAAGACGTCACGGCAGTCAAGAAGAAGCTCACCGTCGAGGTGCCGGCATCCGATGTCGACACGGTGTTCGAGCGGCTCGTGCGCCAGCACCGCAAGCGGCTCCGGTTGCCGGGGTTCCGCCCCGGCAAGGCGCCGCTCGAGCTGGTCCGTCGCCAGCTCGGCGACGAACTCGGGCGCGAGGCGCGCGACGAGATCCTGCGCGCGTTCACTCGCGAGGCGGTCCGGCGCGAGGGGCTCTCGCCGGTCGAGGGCGGGATCTACCTCGAACTCGAGGATGAACAGGACGAACTGGCGCCGCCGGTCGAGGGGAGCGACTACGCCTTCACGCTGTCGGTCGAGGTGCTGCCGGAGATCGAGCCGAAGGACTACACCGGCATCACGGTCGAGAAGCCGCCGGTGACCGTCACCCCCGAGGAGGTCGACAGGGAGATCGAGGCGCTGCTCGACGCGCAGGCCGAGACCGTCCCGGTCGAGGGGCGTGCGAGCCGGGCCGGCGACCTGGTCACGATCGAGATCGAGGCAACCGAGCGGGACGGCGATTTCAGCATCGAACGGGGCGAGCGCACCGTACGGCTCGGTTCGGACAACAACCTGCCGGAGTTCGAGCGGGGCCTGACCGGCCTGACGCCCGGGCAGAGCTTCTCGTTCGACGTGGCCTACCCCGAGGACTACGGCAGCGAGGATCTTCGGGGCCGGACGCTGCTGTTCCGCGGCGAGGTCAAGGCGATCGCCGAGAGCCGGCGCCCCGAGCTGACCGACGAGCTGGCCGGGGAACTCGCCGATGTCGACTCGGTCGAGGCGCTGCGGGCCCGGGTCGAGGAGGCGATCCGCCACGCCCGCGAGCACGAGGCCGAGAGGGCGGCGCGCCGGATGCTGCTCGACCGGTTGCTCGAGGCGAATCCGTTCGAGGTGCCCCCCCAGCTCGTCGAGCACGAGCTGCGGCATCGGCTCGACGAACTCGGCCGGCGGCTGGCGATGCAGGGGGTCAAGCCGGACGACCTGGAGATCGACTGGGACAAGGTGATCGAGGAGGAGCGGGGCCGCTCCGAGCGCGCGGTCCGCGAGATGCTGCTGCTCGATCGCATCGCGGAGGTCGAGAATCTCTCCGTCGACGAGCAGGAGATCGCCGGCGCGATCACCCGGCTCGCGGTCGACGCGGGCGAGAAACCGGAGAACGTGCGTCGGGCGATGGCGCAGGGTTCGCGAATGGAAAGCCTTAAGAAGCAGCTACTTAGAGGCAAATGTGTTGACTGGCTGTACGAGAAGGCGCATATTGCCTGAGAACAAAACCGGGAGATTCTGAATGGTCCACATCTTCGAGCAGGGACCGCGCGGGGAGCGCATCTACGACATCTTCACCCGTCTGCTGCGGGACCACATCGTGTTCCTCGTGGACACGCGGGTGGTCGGCGGCGGGATCACGGACGACCTTGCGAACCTCGTCGTGGCCCAGTTGCTCTTTCTCGAGTCCGAGGACCCGGACCGGGACATCTACCTCTACATCAACAGCCCCGGCGGCGTGGTCACCGGTGGCCTGGCGATCTACGACACGATCCAGTTCATCAAGCCGGACGTGTCGACGCTCTGCATCGGCCAGGCGGCCTCGATGGGGGCCGTGCTGCTGGCGGCCGGAACGAAGGGCAAGCGCGGTGCGCTGCCGAACGCCCGCATCATGATCCACCAGCCGCTCGGCGGAGCCCAGGGCCAGGCCTCGGACATCCAGATCCAGGCCCGCGAACTGCAGCGGATCCGCGAGCGACTCAACGAGATCCTCGCGCGCCACACCGGCAAGGACGTCGAGCAGATCGCCAAGGACACCGACCGCGACTTCTTCATGACCGCGGACGAGGCCCGCGAGTACGGCATCGTGGATCAGGTGATCGAGCCGAGGAAGGCCTCGGCGAACAACGACTGAGACCGAAGAGAAAGGCCACAGCATGGCTGTCAAGAAGAAAGGCGGCGGCAAGGACGACGGCGAACTGCGCTGCTCGTTCTGCACCAAGAGCCAGAAGGACGTCCGCAAGCTGATCGCGGGTCCGAACGTCTACATCTGCGACGAGTGCGTCGACATCTGCCTCGACATCCTCGCCGAGGAGCGCGAGCCGGTCGAAGGCGGCGGCATCGAGGGCAAGCTGCTCACGCCGGTCGAGATCAAGGACTTCCTCGACCAGTACGTGATCGGCCAGGACCTGGCCAAGAAGAAGCTCGCCGTCGCGGTGTACAACCACTACCAGCGGATCAACCACCAGCGGCGTCGCGACGACGTCGAGCTGCAGAAGTCGAACATCCTGCTGGTCGGTCCGACCGGGACCGGCAAGACGCTGCTGGCGCAGACGCTGGCGCGGATGCTGTCCGTGCCGTTCGCGATCGTCGACGCGACCACGCTGACCGAGGCCGGCTACGTCGGCGAGGACGTCGAGAACATCCTGCTCAAGCTGCTGCAGGCGGCGGGCAACGACGTCGAGAAGGCCCAGCGCGGGATCATCTACATCGACGAGATC
>JAJRXN010000026.1 GCA_024276295.1 Acidobacteriota bacterium | reverse complement strand
CGATCTACCTCGAGGATCGCCCGGCGGCCGCCGAGCGCGACCGTCCGCTGCGACTCGCCGCCGCGCGCGGCGAGTACGAACCGGCGAGCCTCGGGCTGTTCGCGCCGGGAAGGGACGTCGCCGTGCGCGTCGTGCCGTCGCAGCTGGCAGGCCCGGACAGCGCGTCGATTCCGGCCGATGCGGTCGCCGTGAGGGTCACCCGCTACGTCGAACCGTACAAGCGCTGGCGCCGGCTCGCGGAGCACCCGCTGCTGCCGGGCTGGCTCGATCGCGGGGACACGCTGACCGTCGAGGCCGGGTCGTCGCGCCAGGTCTGGCTGACCGTGCACGTCCCGGAGAGCGCGGCGCCGGGGCTCTACCGCGGCGCCCTGATGCTCGAAGGCGCGGATTCCGGCGAGCCGCTGGCCAGCGTGCCGGTCGAGCTGACCGTGCATCCGTTCGCACTGCCGGAACCGCGACCGACGATGTTCCTCTACGCCGACAACCGCCCGCTCGACCGTGAGCAGTTCCGCGACAGCCGGGCGCACGGGATGAACACGATCGCGGTGCATCACCAGTGGCTCGCCGAGGAGGTTCCGCGCATCGAGAACGGACGCTTCGTTTTCCCGTCCGGGTTCGCACGCGTCGCCGAGGTGGTCGCGGCGGCACGCGCCGAGGGACTCGCCGTCGACCGGCCGTTCGTCACCGTGATGTACTGGCATCTCACGCGCTCGACGGTCCGGGCGCTGCTCGCGGCCGGCGTGCGCGACGAGGCGGTCGCCGCGACCGGGGCGCTGGACTACGACCGCGGCTACGAGGTGTTCTTTCCGCGTGGCGTGCCGTACTACAACGTGGCCCGCCACTGGCCGTGGCGCGAGCGCGACCTCGAGACGAACTGGCCGTACTGGCCGGTCGCCGATCCTGCCGCCGCGCCGCGCCGCCCGTTCGGCCGGCTGGTCGAGCGAGGGTGGATCGCGGCCCTGCGCGAGCTGGACGCCCTGGCGGCGCGGCGCGGATGGCCGAAGCCGTGGCACTACCTGATCGACGAGCCGCACCACTCCCGCGGCGCGATGCGTCTGGCGCTGACGATGCTGCGCGCGGCCGAGGAGGCCGGCGCGACGAGCTTCGTGACCTGCACCGAGCAGGCGGTCAGCGAGCCGCGCGCGGACCGGCTGTGGTTCCCGGCACTCGGTCCGGAGCCGGCGCTGCGGTTCGAGCCGTGGCTCGACGTCCGGGCCTACAGCGCCCGCTCCCTCGGGCCGGAGACCCGCATGCGGACCCGCGAGGCCGGTGATCTCTACGCGACGTACGTCAACATCTACGCCAACGAGCCGGCGGCGGTGCGCGTCCAGGCGGGGCTGCTGGCGGTCGGGCTCGATCTCGACGCGATCATGTTCTGGGCCTGGCACCACGGCAGCGTGCCGCACGAAGGCGGGCGGAGCTTCCTGCGCGACTGGGAGGCGGTGCGCGAGGGGATCGACGACCAACGCTACGTGCTGGCGCTGACCGAGGCGGTCGAAGCCAGCCGCGGACCGGCCGGCGCGCTCGCCGAGGCGCGGCGGCTCCTGGCCCGGGTGCGACGGCTCGCGCCGACCCGTGCCGGGGAGTTCGGCCACGTCGACCCCGAGACCGGTCGATGGGTCGACGGTCCCGACGCTCTCGCGCCCGAGGGGCTCGACGGGCTGCGGGCCGAGATCGCTGCGGCAGTCGCCGCGCTTCTCGGTGGCGACCGCCGTGCCGCCGGTCGTCGGTAACGGGCATCCGGAGGGCCGACGATGCAGCGGCACGCATT
>JAJRXN010000402.1 GCA_024276295.1 Acidobacteriota bacterium | reverse complement strand
CGGGAGCCGCCACGAGTTCTGCTGGATCACCGGCTTTCCGCTGTTCGAGTGGGACGAGGACGCCGGCCGGTGGTTCGCCTGCCACCACCCGTTCACCTCGCCGGAGCCGGCGGACCTCGATCGGCTCGGGAGCGATCCGGGTAGCGTGCGGGCCCGGGCCTACGACGTCGTGCTCGACGGCGTCGAGATCGGCGGCGGGAGCATCCGGATCCACCGCCCGGACGTCCAGCAGCGGGTGTTCGCGGCGCTCGGGATCGACGAGGCGGAGGCCCGCTCGCGGTTCGGGTTCCTGCTCGACGCGCTGCGGTTCGGGGCGCCGCCCCACGGCGGGATCGCGCTCGGGCTCGACCGGATCGTCGCGCTGCTGCTCGGTGAGGAGTCGATCCGGGACGTGATCGCGTTTCCGAAGACGACGTCGGCGACCTGCCTCTTGACCGAGGCGCCGAGCCCGGTCGACGAGAGCCAGCTCGGGGAGCTGGGTCTCAGGCTGCGCTGAGTGGCGCGGTGACCCGGCTTGCAGGGCCGCTCGGGAGGGTGATACGTTGCCGGCGGCGGTCCGCGCCGTGCCGCGGACCGGGAGGACGACCCCGTCAGATGGGCTCCGCGATGCGTGCAGCCGTCCCCAAGACCCGTCGTGACTGACCCCGTGCCCGGCCGTTCCGCGCCTCGCGGCGTCGCCGTCTCGGGCACGGCGTTCCGAGCCATCGTCGGCGAGCGGGACGCCAATCTCCGGCAGATCGAGCGGACGTTCGGCGTCCGGCTGACGGCGCGGGAGGGGACGTTCCTCGTCGAGGGCGAGGCGGCGCCGGCCGCCGCCGCCACCGCGCTGCTCGAGCAGCTCGCCGAGCTGTGCGACCGCGGCTACCGGCTGCGGGCGCGCGACGTCGCGCTGGCCTGCAGGCTGGTCCGCGAGGCGCCGGAGGTACCGCTGGCCCGGCACTTCGTCGAGGGGCGCGTCGCCGGGCCCGGTCGGCGCCGGGTCGTGCCGCGCACCGAGCGCCAGCGGCAGTACCTCGAGCTGGCGCGCCGGCACGACCTCGTGTTCGCGATCGGCCCCGCGGGGACCGGCAAGACGTACCTCGCGGTGGCGCTGGCCGCCGAGGCGCTGGCCGAAGAGCGGGTGCGGCGGATCGTGCTGTGCCGGCCGGCGGTCGAGGCCGGCGAGCGGCTCGGTTTCCTGCCGGGCGATCTCGCGCAGAAGATCAACCCGTACCTGCGCCCGCTCTACGACGCGCTGTACGACATCCTCGGGCCGGAGAAGGTCGCCCGGATGATCGAGCAGGGGATCGTCGAGATCGCCCCGCTGGCGTTCATGCGCGGCCGGACGCTCAACGAGAGCTTCATCATCCTCGACGAGGCGCAGAACACGACGCCCGAACAGATGAAGATGTCCCTGACCCGCATCGGCGAGGGCTCGAAGGCGATCGTCACCGGCGACGTGACGCAGATCGACCTGCCGCCGGGCCGGCAGTCGGGGGTGATCCACGCACGGCGGATCGTCGAGGGGGTGCGCGGGATCGCCGTCGTCGAGTTCGACAAGCACGACGTGGTCCGGCACGAACTCGTCCAGCGGATCGTGCGCGCCTACGAGTCTCACGAGGAGGCCGCGGCGCGCCGGAGCGACGCCGCAGGCGAGCCGCCGGACGGGCGGGAGTCGCCGTGAGGGTGGTGATCGATCCGGGCGGAGAGCCCGTGCCGGCCATTGCGCGCAGCGCCGTGCGCGCCGTGCTGCGCGCTGCGGGACGCGAGCTGGAGGTCGGCGCGGGCGACGTGGTGGTGCGGTTCGTCGACGCCGATGCGATGCGTGACCTCAACGCGCGCTGGCGGGGCCGTGACGCGCCGACCGACGTGCTGTCGTTTCCGTGCGACGCGACCGCTCCCGATGGGCGCCGGCACGTCGGCGACATCGCGATCTGCTGGCCGGTGACGGTCGAGCAGGCGCGCCGCCGCCGCCATCCGCCGGAGCGCGAGGCGGCGCTTCTGGCGCTGCACGGGCTGCTGCATCTGCTCGGCTGGGATCACGAGACGGATCACGGCGAGATGGAGGCGCTCGAGCGCCGGCTGCGGCGCCGGCTGCTGGCGCCGGCCGGAGCGGCGCGATGAGCGGCGTGGTGGCGACGGTCGCGTGGAGCGTCGCGCTCGCGCTGGCGACGGTCACGTACTGGCTGTTGTGCGTGGTCATCGGAGCGCGGCAGGTCGCAGGAAGACTGGCTGCGGCGCGCATCACCGACGAGCAGGGCCTCGGCGCGCCGTTCGATCCGGGCGCGCGGCCGTGGATCGCCGCGCAGTTCGTGCGCCAGCTCGCGCTGATCGCCGTCCCGGTCTGCGCCGCCGTGCTCGCGCCGCGACCGGTGCTCGGCGCGCTGCTCGCCGGCGTCACGGTCGCGATCGCCGGCCGGTTGCTCGAGGACGCGCTGCCCGCCTGGGCGGCAGAGCGGATCCTGCGCCTGGCGGTGCCGGGACTGCGTCTGCTCGACCGGTCGCTGGCGTGGCTGACGGCGCCGGTCGCGGCGCTGCACGAGGCGGGGGAGGCGGGGCCGCGTGAGCCGGCCGAGGTCGACGAGTACTGGCGCGAGGAGCAGATCGAGGAGCTGATCCGCGACGGCGAGGAGGGGGGGCTGTTCGAGCGCGACGAGGGGGCGCTGGTGCGCGAGATCGTCGATCTCGGCAACCTGATCGCCCGCGAGGCGATGACGCCGCGGACCGACCTGTCGGCGGTCGAGGCCGACGCGGACTGCGAGCAGGCGGCGCGGGTGATGATCGAGTCGATGCACTCCCGGCTGCCGGTCTACGAGGAGGATCTCGACCACATGGTCGGCGTCGTCTCGGTGCGCGACATCCTGCCGTGCCTGCTCGGCGGCGAGCGCAGCCGGCCGGTGCGCGAGATCATGCGCCCCGTGCTGCTGGTGCCGGAGACCAAGCGCGGACTCGACCTGCTGCGGGAACTCCAGCGCGAACGGCAGCAGCTCGCGATCGTCGTCGACGAGTACGGTGGGACGGCCGGCGTCGTGACCGTCGAGGACCTGGTCGAGGAGATCGTCGGCGAGATCCGTGACGAGCACGAGGCGCCGGAAGAGGCGGTCGAACAGCGTCGCGAGGGGGAGTATTCGGTCGACGGCCTGATGACGACCGAGGACTTCGAGGGGCTGCTCGGGATCGAGCTGCCGGACGAAGGGGTCGAGACCGTCGGCGGGCTGCTGTTCTCGCGGCTCGGCCGGCTGCCGCGCCGGGGGGACCGCGTGCGCGTCGAGCCGGACCTCGAACTGGAGGTCACGCAGATGCGCGGCCGGCGGGTGGCGCGGGTGCGCGCGGTGCGCCGGGCGAAGGCGCCGGCGGTGTCCGAAGGGGACGAGTGAGCATGGACGGGCAGGTGCGACGCGACGACGGGCACCGGTTCGGGTTCGCGGCGCTGGTCGGACGGACCAACGTCGGCAAGAGCACGCTGCTCAACCGGCTGATCGGCACCAAGATGGCGATCGTCTCGCCGGTGGCGCAGACGACGCGGCACCGGATCCTGGCCGTGCTGACCCGCAGCGACGCGCAGGTCGCGTTTCTCGACAGCCCGGGCTTCCACCGCCCGCAGCACCGGCTCGGCGAGCTGCTGGTCGAGCGTGCGCGGCAGGTGGCCGACGAGGCGGACGTCGTGCTGCTGGTCGTCGACGCCGCGGCCGGGCTGGGCTCCGGCGACCGGCGGGTCGCCGAGGACCTCGACCTGCGCAGCCGGCGCAAGCCGGTGATCGCCGTGCTGAACAAGATCGACCTGATCAACCGCGGCAAGGTGCTGCCGATGATCGAGGAAGTCGTCACAGGCTGGGGCTGCCACGAAGCGGTGCCGATCTCGGCCGAGACCGGCGAGAACTGCGACCGGCTGCTCGACGTGATCATCGGGCATCTGCCGCCGGGGCCGCCGCACTTTCCTGAGGATTACCGCACCGACCAGGACGAGCGCCGTCTGGTCGAGGAGATCGTCCGCGAAAAGCTGCTTCGCGAGCTGCGCCAGGAGGTCCCGCACGTGATCGCGGTCAAGGTCGACTCGCTCGACGTGCGCGAGGACGGTCTCGCGGAGGTCGTCGCGACGATCTTCGTCGAACGGCCGACGCAGAAGGGGATCGTGATCGGCAGGCGCGGCGAACGCCTCAAGCGCGTCGGCACGCTGGCCCGCGAGGAACTCGAGTTCCGCTGGGGCCGCAAGGTCTTCCTCGGCCTGTGGGTCAAGGTCCGCGAGGACTGGCGCAACCGCCCCGGCCTCCTGCGCGACCTCGGCCTCTACCCCGGCAACCCCACGTCGTCGTGACCTCCGGCGGCGCCCCCTCCATGCGCGCGGCGCACTTGCAGGGTCGCCGCGAGCCGCGACCGGCCATCGACCGCGACCCCTCCACCGCGACGCGATCCCACGCCGGGTCGCGTCACGATCCCGGGATTACCACCCCACAGACCGTTCACCCGATCTCCGGTCCTCGGGAAGCGCCCATCCGAGAGCCAGTCGCGGGCCCCGATGCCGGTTGCGGCGGCAGAAACCCGGCGAAACGCAAACCTGCAAAGCGTTCGCCGGGCGGCGCCAGGGCCGGCCGATCTGCTTCAACCGCGACCTGTTCCGATGTAGAGTCCTGGACCGCAGGGATCCTCGGGGGGCCAGGACTTCGCAGCCGAACCTCCTGCGGAGACCGGCCGAATTCGGGTTAGACATCCTTCAGGAGATCGGCGACAACTGTGGACAAGCTCATAGAGACGCTTAAGGACTTCATCACGAGAGACCTCCTCTACGTGGTCGGGGGAGGCACCGTCGGCCTCTCCTTCTGCTTCCTCTTTGATGTTCCAATTCCGCAAAGTCCTTCGACGGCGATGTCGCTCCTTGCGGCCGGCATTGCATATGGCATCGGGTATGCGATCCAGGATGGCCTGTCTTTGACGCGGATCGTCACAACCGCGCCGGTCGTCACCCCGGGGCGGGTGGTGCAGAGCCTCTACCGACAGTTCGTCCGCACCGACTGGTCTCAAATCGACTCCGCGGAGTTTACCAAGGCGCAAGACCTGTTCACGACAATCGCGAGTGACCGCGACTATACTCAGTGGAACCGAATCGTTTCGCTCAAGCATATAGGTTCAACCCTTGGTAGCTCAGGTCTTGTCGCTGCTCTGCTGCTTGTGGCCTCTGCTGTTGGAGAGGATGGCGAGGCTCGCTCCGTGGCGCTAGCCCTCGGCTCGCTCGTCGTGAGCTTGACTCTGATAGCCCTCTCTTGGGTGAAAGGAGCGCAACAGTCTCAGTTCGTTCTTTCCATCTACCGACGGCATGTGAAGCAGAAGGGCGACGGGGACGGCGCCACCCAAGAGGCCGTGGCCACGTTGCGAAACCATGAGAGCGCCGGGGATGTCTAACCACCCCATGAAGCTGGCGGTCGCCTTCGGCGCCCGCAGCTTATGGGCAGGATGTTAGACGCCCCAAAGCACCGCCCCAGGGAAGCGATCGGAAGAGGTAGCCATTGGCGAAACGAAAGAAGAACACGGGCAAGTCGGCCGCCACGTCCGCCAACGTCGGCTACGAGGCCCAGCTCTGGCAGATGG
>JAJRXN010000025.1 GCA_024276295.1 Acidobacteriota bacterium | reverse complement strand
GCTGAAGGTGCCGTCGCTCGGTGAATCGATCACCGAGGTGATGATCGGCACGTGGTACAAGAACGAGGGGGATCTCGTCGCGCAGGACGAGGCGGTGGTCGAGATCGAGACCGACAAGACGACCGTCGATCTGCCGGCTCCTTCTCCCGGCCTCGTCAGCCGGATCCTCAAGAAGAAGGGCGAGGTGGCCGAGGTCGGCGAGGTGATCGGCTACATCGAGGAACAGGGGGTCGGAAAGGTCCGGCGCAGCGCACGCAGGAAGGCCGCCGCGCCGCCCGCGCCCCGGCCGGCCGAGCCCGAACCCGCGACCGGGAAGGAGGCCCCCGCACCGAAACCGGTGCCGGAGCCCGCTCCCGCGCCGGCCGCGGCGAACGCCCGCGAGGCGGCCGCGCCGGGGACGCCGCCGGTCGAGCGGGTCGCCGCGGCGGCCGTGCGGGTGATGCCCGCCGCGGAGCGGCTGATGGCCCAGCACGGACTCGATCCTGCCGCCGTGCGGGCCAGCGGACCGGGCGGCCGGATCCTCAAGGAGGACGTGCTCCGGGCGATCGAGTCGCGGCGAGCGGGCGCCGAGCCGGCGGCGGCCACGCCGGCGCCCGGACCGGCCGCGACGACTCCGGCGCCGGCGCTGGCGGACGAGCGGCCGGAAGAGGTCGTGCCGATGACGTTTCTCCGTCGTCGGATCGCCGAGCGGCTCGTCGCGGCCCAGCGTGAGGCGGCCCTGCTGACGACGTTCAACGAGGTCGACATGGCGCCGGTCCAGCGCCTGCGCCAGCAGTATCAGCCGGTGTTCCGCGAGAAGTACGGCATCAAGCTCGGCTTCATGTCGTTCTTCGTCAAGGCGGCGATCGACGCGCTCAAGCTGGTCCCGGAGGTCAACGCGGAGATCCGCGGGACCGACATCGTGTACAAGAACTACTACGACATCGGCGTGGCGGTCGGAGGCGGTCGCGGTCTCGTCGTGCCGGTGATCCGCAACGCGGAACGGCTGAGCTTCGCCGAGATCGAGTTGACGATCGCCGACTTCGCACAGCGTGCGAAGAACAACACGCTCAAGCTCGAGGAACTCCAGGGCGGGACGTTCACCATCAGCAACGGCGGCGTGTACGGCTCGCTGCTCTCGACGCCGATCGTCAACCCGCCGCAGTCCGGAATCCTCGGCATGCACACCATCCAGGACCGCCCCGTGGCCGTCGAGGGCCGCGTCGAGCTGCGGCCGATGATGTACGTCGCGCTGACGTACGATCATCGACTGATCGACGGGCGGGAAGCGGTCACGTTCCTCAAACGGATCAAGGAGTGCGTCGAGGAGCCGACGCGCATGCTGCTGGAGGTCTGACGATGGGCGAGTCGGTTCAGCACGAGCTGGTGATCATCGGTGCCGGCCCCGGGGGGTACGTCGCGGCGATCCGCGCCGCGCAGCTCGGGCTGGACGTGGCGTGCATCGATCGCGAGCGGCTGCTCGGCGGCACCTGCCTGCGCGTCGGGTGCATTCCATCGAAGGCGATGCTCGAGTCGAGCGCGCTGTACGCCGAGGCGCGCGGCAAGGGGCTGGGTGCGCACGGGATCAAGCTCGGCAAGATCGAGCTGGATCTGGGCCGGATGCTCTCGCGCAAGGACAAGGAGATCAAGGCGCTCGCCGCCGGCATCAACGGACTGTTCCGGAAGCGAAAGGTGACGCGCTACGAGGGGCACGCCAGGTTCCTCGAGCCGACCAGGATCGCCCTCGAAGGACGAAGCGGTCCGCTCGAGATCACCGCCAAGAACGTGATCATCGCCACCGGCAGCCGTGCCGCCGATCTCGAGGGCGTCGAGCTGGACGGAGAGCGGGTCGGGACGAGCACCGCGGCGCTGAACTATCCGGAGGTCCCGCGGCATCTGGTGGTGATCGGCGCCGGCGCGATCGGTCTCGAACTCGGCTCGGTCTGGGCGAGGCTCGGGGCGAAGGTGACGGTGCTCGAGTACCTCGACCGGATTCTCCCGGGGATGGACGCCGAGCTGGCGGCGGAGGCCCGCAAGATCTTCGCCCGGCAGGGGCTCGACTTCCGGCTCGGCGTGCGCGTCACCGGGGCACGCGCCACCGGCAAGGGGGCGATCGTCGAACTGGCCGACGACGAGCCGCCGGTCGAGTGCGACCGCGTGCTGCTCGCGGTCGGGCGGGTGCCGAACACCGAAGGGCTCGGCCTCGAGACGATCGGTCTCGAGACGGACGGCCGGGGGTTCATCCCGGTCGACGACGCCTATCGCACGGGAGTTCCCGGCGTGTTCGCGATCGGGGACGTGATCCCGGGACCGATGCTGGCGCACAAGGCCTCGGAAGAGGGCGTCGCCTGCGTCGAGCGACTGGTGACCGGCTACGGGCACGTCAACTACGACGCGATCCCCGTCGTCGTCTACACCGAGCCCGAGGTGGCGTCGGTCGGGCGCACCGAAGGCCAGCTCCAGCGCGCGGGGATCGACTACCGCAAGGGCTCGTTCCCGTTCATGGCCTCCGGGCGGGCGCGGGCCCTCGGTCACACGGAAGGCCGCGTCAAGGTGCTCGCCGACGCGGAGACCGACCGGCTGCTCGGCGTGCACATCGTCGGCCCGCGGGCGGACGACCTGATCGCCGAGGCGGCGGTGGCGATCGAGTTCGGCGCCAGCGCCGAGGATCTCGGCCGCGCCTGCCATGCGCACCCGACGCTGTCCGAGGCGCTCAAGGAGGCGGCCCTCGATGTGGCCCGGCGTGCGATCCACATCTGACGCCGGTCGTCGGGGCGTGCTGCGGATCCTCGCTCTGGCGGCGACGCTCCTGCTCGCGCCTCCGGCGCTGGCCGGCGAGGAGTGGCGGCAGCCGCTGCTGTGGCGGGTCGATCGGGCTGGAGCGGCGCCGGCGTGGCTGCTCGGCACCGTCCATCTGCCGCTCTCCGCGCTGGGAGATCCGCCGCCGGAACTGCGCCGGGCGCTCGCCGAGGCGCGGGTCGTGATCACCGAGATTCCACTCGACGGCGACGCGCAGGCGGACATGCTGCTGCGGGCGCTCCAGCCCGGCGGCCGGACCCTGGCCGACGACCTTCCCGCCGCGCTGTGGAACCGTCTCGAACGCGTGCTCGCCCGTCGCGGACTGCCTGCGGCGACGTTCGCCCGCCTCCGGCCGTGGGCGATGCTGGGACAGGTCGCGATGCTGGACTGGATGCGCGAGGCAGCCACGTCCCCGGCGCTCGACCAGTGGGTCTGGAACGAGGCCGTCGCCGGG
>JAJRXN010000401.1 GCA_024276295.1 Acidobacteriota bacterium | reverse complement strand
CGCGGCTGCTCCTGACGCAGGGGCGGATCAGGGAAGCCCGGGAGGTCGTCGAGGCCGCGGTCTCGCGTGATCCCGAGCATCCGGATCTGCTGCTGCTGTCGGCACGCCTGAACGCCGCGGCCGGAAATGCGCGCCGTGCCTGCGAAGCGGCGCGCATCGCCGCCGGGTTGCTCGCCGGTCGGACCGAGGTGCCGGAGGTCCGCGTTCCGAGGCGGGTCGCGCTGGCCCGGATCCTGACGGGCTGCGGCGCCCTCGAGGAAGCCCAGGCATCGCTCGCTTCCTGCGGTCCGCGGGTCGGCATCGGCGTCGGCCGGAGCCTCGAGCGACGCTGGCTGCTGGCCCAGGCCGAGCTGCGGCTGGGGGCCGGGCGCCCCCTCGAAGCGCTGGCCCTGCTCGGCAGCGCCGACGCCGCACCGGACGACGACCGCGAGCTGCGCGAATGGAGCTGGTCGATCCGCGCGCGGGCGCTCGCCCTGACCGCGTCCCCCGCGCCCGCTCTCTTCGATGCGGTGACCGGACCGCTTCCAACGGGACTGGCCCTGGCGAGCCGTTCGACCGCCCTGGCCGCCCTCGCCGCGTCCGCGGAAGCGACCGCCGGCGATCCCGCACGGCGCGCACGGCTCGACGACCGCGTGCGCGAGCTGGCCGACCGGCTGGCCAGGGCGCAGCTCTCGCCGCGGGCCGAACGGGCCGCGCTGCTGGCCGCCCACCTCGCCGGAGAGCCGCCGTCGGTCCGGGGCGAGTCTCCGGAACTGACGGTCGGCCGCGCGCTCGCGCAGGCCCGGAAGGCGCTGGCGGAGGGCCGCCCGGAAGCGGCGACGGAGGCCGCCACGATCGGGCCCCTGGCGATGATCGGTGCGCCCCGGACGCTGACCGCGCACCTGCGCTACGTCGCGGCGCGCGCCGCGGTGGCCAGCGCACACGCCAACATCGCCATGGCCGCCGCCCGGGACGGACTGCTCGACCTCGAGGAGGCCGACCGGACCGGCGTCGCCACGCCATGGGAGCTGCGCCCGCTCGCGGGGCGTCCCGCGGAGCTGGGCCTCGCGCTGGCCGGCGCCGGATTTCGCGCGGCACTCGACGCCGGGATCCCGCTGCCGGACGCGGCTGCGCAGCTTCTGCGCCGGCTCGGCCGGGTCGTACGTGGATGGTCGATCCTCGAGACGACCTGGCGCAGCGACCCGGCACGCCTTGCCGGCGGACTCGCGCCCGGCTCCTGCGTCATCGTCGCCACCGCCGAACCCGACGTCCCGGTGCTGGCGATCGCCCCCGGCGGACAGCTCGCCGGCGGCGAGTTTCCGCGGATTCTCGAAGAGGCTCCCTGCGCCGGCTCCGGTCCGGTGTACTGGCTCGGCCCGGCGGCGGCTCCGGACGGTCTGACGCTCGACGCCCCCGGACCGCGCGTCCTCGTCCGCGTCGTCTCGCCCGAACCGATCCGGCGCCGGGTGCTTCCGGCCCGTGAAACGCGGACCGGGCCGGCCGGCCGGGAGGTCCCGTTCGCGCAGTTCGCGGCCCTCGTCCGCCAGGCGGCCGGCGCGACGGACGGGCCGGCCACAGGTTCCCCGGCCGATCGGCCGTTCCTGGTCCCCGGCGCCGGGCTGGCGCTGGCGCGCGCGCCGATGGCCTCCGGCGTCCTCGCGATCCCCCGGGGATCCGCCCGCGCGCTGTGGCTCGGCCCCGAGGAGATGCTCGACGGCAACCTCGACCCCGGGGCGTGCCTGATCGCCCCCGGCGTGCGCAGACTCCCGGCATCGCCCCGGATCGACGGCGGCTCCTGGGGGCTGGCCGAAGGGGCGATCCTCTCCGGACGGCGATTCCTGCTGCTCTCGTCGACGCCGCTTCCCGCAAGCGAGCGCTCCGTGCTCGAGGGCGTCGCGCAGGAGCTGTGCGACGATCCGGCCCGCGCAGCGCTCGATCTCGCCAGGCGCCAGCCGGAACTCGCCGCGCGTCTCGCGCTGTGGTCCGCGCCGGGGGAGATCGAACACCGTGGAGGCTCGACCCGGACCTGGATGCTGGCGATACTCGGGGGCGCCGGGCTCGCGGCCGGCCTGATCATCGCCGTCGTCCGGCGACGGCGGCGCGCACCGCTCCGGGGGGAGAACACATGAACCATCCCGCCTTCCGCCCCATCGGCCTGCTGCTGGCCCTGGCGCTGGTCCCGGTTCCGCCACCCGCAGGCGCCGGCGAGACCGACACGCCGCCCCCGTCGCTCGAGGAGAGGGTGGAGGTGCGCCTGATCCAGGTCGCGGTCGCCGTCGTCGACCCGAAGGCCGGCACGCGGGCCTCGGTTCCCGGTCTGAAGCGGGAACAGTTTCGCGTGCTGGTCGACGGCCGCCCGCTTTCGGAGTCGGCGAGCCAGCGGCTGATCGTCGACGAGATCTGCGAGCGCACGCCGGACGCCGAGGGAGCCGCGGCCGACGACTCCGGTCCGCCGCGCTCGGTCATCGCGGTCGTCGACTTCAACTATCTCGATGCCCGCGCGCGCCATCTCGTCGCCGCCGCGCTGGACAAGTTCGCGGACGCCGGCCTGCACCCACGGCAGCAGATCAAGGTCTACGGACTGACGCGGCAGGTCCGGCGGCTGACCGACGGATTCGTCCGCGACGCGGACGCGCTGAAACGCGCGGCGGCCAGAGTCCGCGGCGAGTGGTTCTCGCGGCGAGACGCCGCGGGGATGAGCGGCCTGGCCCCCGGCGCCGCCGATGCCGGGGCCCCGTCGAGCGATCCGTTCGAGGCCGACGACGCCCCGGCCGACCCGGGCCCGCTGGACTTCGCCGGCCGGCTGAGCGGGGCGTTCGGCACGCTGGGCGCGGGAGCCGCGGCCCAGATCGAGATCGCCCTGGGCAGTTCGACCGAGTCGGACATCTGGGGCGACGCGGCAAGCTACTACGACCCGCTGGCCAGCCTGGCCGCCATCGAGGGGATCATCCGGGCGCATTCCTCCCTGTCGGGACAGAAGGGGCTGATCCTCTTCACCAGCGAGGCGTTCCGCATCGCGCGCGAGGACAGGCTCGCCGAGGCGGTGCAGGCGATGAGCGACCTCTCGCGGCGGGAGAACATCACGATCTTCACCGTCGACGCGGAAGGGCTCGCCGGCCAGCGTCGCCGCAGCTCGGAGCTGCTCTCCGCGCTCGCTGGTGACAGCGGCGGTACGTCGCTGCGAAGAACCGCCGACCTCGTGCGGAGCTTCGGGCAGGCGTTCGACCAGCTCTCCTGCTACTACCTGCTCAGCGTGCCGATTCCGGCCGCGACCCGGGAGGCGGTCCGGCACTCGCTGTCCGTGCGCCTCGACACGGAGACCTACCGGGATCTCTGGGGACTGAGCGTCCGGGCGCCGACGACGCTCGTGATTCCGACGCAAGCCGAGCGACGGGAGAACGAGCGGCTCGCTGTGCTGCTCTCGCCCGAGGACTTTCCCGACCCGCCGCTGGCGGTGATGATCGAGTACCCGAGAACGCTCTCCAGCCGCGAGGTGATGCCGGTCCGTTTCCGTGTCCCGCTGTCGGCGCTGAGCTGGCGCCGGGCCTCCGGCGGCGTGGCCGAGGCGCGTGTGCTGTTCGAGGGGCTTCTCGAGCGCGACCGTCGCGACCGGTCGGAGATCGTCTGCCGCGCCGGGGTCGATCGCGTCGGGGCGCTGACGCTCCGCCGGCGCTCCGCGGCGCGTCCACGCGCGGACGCGGGACTCGTGTTCGAGATCTACTGCGGCTTCGCCCGCGACGGGCTCTACACCGCCCGCGGCGTGCTGACCGACATGATCGACGAGCGCTCGGGCGGCGGACGTTCGACGGTCTTCGTGCGGCGCGACGCCGGACCGGAGTGGCGGCTCGACGAACCGCGCCTGCTCGCCGCGAGCGGCCACGATCTCCTGTGGCGCAGCGGATGGGATGCCGCCCGGGCCGACGCGGGGCGACGGGCGTTCTTTCCCGTCGATCCGACACGACCGATCGACGTGGAGAATCGCATCCGTTTCGACGGCGTGCTGTGCGGACCCGGCGGATCGGCCGCGGCGCTGCCGCGCGTGGTGCTCCTGCGCGAGCGGCAGGACGGCCGGTTCTTCGCCCACCAGGGGTTCTCTCCGGGCAAGGATCTCGTCGCGGCGGCGGAAAGGGAGAAAGCGTTCTGCGCACCGCTGGTGATCGACATGGAGGAGTTCAGCCTCGAGCCCGGAAACTACGAGCTGCGCGTCGTCGCCGACCCCGACGAGCACGCGCTGGCCAGCGTGCGGTTTTCGGTGCGCTGACGCCGGCAGACCGTCCGCCCGCCGGAACGCTCAGGCCGGCGACGGGCCGCGGCCGCCATCGCCGGCCGTCGGCTGCGGCCGCCAGTACAGCGCGGTTCGACCGATCGCCTGCACGAGATGCGCGTCGAGTTCGCAGGCCAGCTTGGCCGCGGCCTCGGCCGCATCCCCCTCGTAGCCGCGCCCGAAGCGGACCTTGATCAGCTCCCGCGCCGCGAGCGCCTGGCGTGCGGCATCGACCACCGTGGCGGAGAGCCCTTCACGGCCGACCAGCACGACGGGGCGCTCGGCGTGACCGAGTCCGCGCAGCCGCCGACGGTCGGCTGGGGCGAGACGATCGCTGGCTTCCATGGTGACCTCCACGGGCATTCTCGCAGGCCGCGGCGCCACCGCAAGATGAGGCCCGGCGCG
>JAJRXN010000400.1 GCA_024276295.1 Acidobacteriota bacterium | reverse complement strand
TCACGGGCCAGGCGCCGGACGAACTGACGTTCGTCCTCGGCCGCGATGGACGCGGCGGCACGTTCAGGAACGAGCGCGATGCCAGACGACGGCGTCCCTGACGATCCCGTCGATCGACGAGCGCCCGGGCTCCCATCCCAGTTCCTCGCGGGCCCGCCCGACGGCGGCCACGAGCACCGACGGGTCACCCGCCCGCCGCGGTCCGATCTCGTACGGCACCTCGCGGCCGCTCGCCCGGCCGACCGCGTCGATCACCTCGCGCACCGAAGTCGGCCTCCCGCCGCCGAGGTTGCACGTCAGGCTCCCGCCGGGATGCGCGTCGAGCCAGTCGAGCGCCCGCACGTGGGCCTCGGCCAGGTCGAGCACGTGGACGTAGTCGCGCAGGCAGGTCCCGTCCGGCGTGTCGTAGTCGTCCCCGAAGACGGTCAGCCGCGGCGCCCCGGCCAGCGCCGCGCACACCGCGATCGGCACCAGGTGCGTCTCCGGGTGATGCGCCTCGCCGAGCGAGCCGTCCGGCGCCGCCCCCGCCGCGTTGAAGTACCGCAACGACACCCAGCCGAGCCCGGCCGCCTCGCGGAAGTGTCCGAGCATCTCCTCGATCGCCCGCTTGGTCGCGCCGTACGGGTTGGTCGGCCGCAGCGGGTGGTCCTCGTCGATCGGCACCCGCTCCGGTTCGCCATAGACCGCCGCTGTCGACGACAGCACGAAACGGTCCACACCGGCCGCCCGGCACGCATCGAGCAGCCCGGCCGCCTGGCCGACGTTGCGCAGCCAGTACCGCCCGGGGTCGCGCACCGAATCGCCGACGAGACTCAGCGCGGCGAGGTGGATCACCGCGTCGATCCCCTCGCGGCGCATCAGCGCGGCCACCTCGTCGGTGGCGCCGCACTCCATCCGCTCGAGCCGCACGTCCTCGGGCACCGCCTCGGCATGTCCGGTGCTCAGGTCGTCGAGCACCACCGACCGGTGGCCCGCATCGCGCAGCGCCCGCACCACGAACGAGCCGATGTAGCCCGCACCACCCGTCACCAGCACCGTCATCATCCGGGCATTATCGTTGATCGTGCGTTGACCGCCTCCCCGGCCCGGCGTATCGTGCGCGGGCCCCTGCGCTCGGAGAAGACTGCACGTGGTCCTCGTCCTGTCCTGGCTCCCGCTTTCCCCGGCGGGACACGCGTACCTCGGCCTCGTGCTCGGCGTGCTGGCCGGGACGATCGGGCTGCCGATCCCCGAGGAGGTCCCGCTGCTGACGGCGGGCGTGCTCGCCGCCCTCGGAGTGATCGACCTGCCGACGGCGATCGTCGTCGGCGTGCTGGTCTGCTTCTTCGGCGACCTGGCCGTCTTCGCCACCGGCCGGAAGATCGGCTTCCACCTCGAAGGCCACCCCCGGATCGCCCGCGTCGTCCGCGGCCGCTACTTCCGCCGCGCCCGCGCGCTCTACGTGGAGCGCGGCCCGTGGACGCTGTTCATCGCCCGGATGCTCCCGGGGGTCAAGACGCCGTTCCTGTTCACCGCCGGCGCGATGCGAATGCCGTGGAAGAGCTTCCTGGCCTTCGACCTCGGCTCGGTGCTGCTGCTCGTCCCCAGCCTGGTGCTGATCGGATACCACTCCTCGTGGAGCCTGGCCCGACTGACGAAGGTGGTCGGCGAACTCGGCCTGCTCGCCGCGGCGGGGTTCGTGCTGGCGCTGGCGCTCGCCGCCGCGATCTACGTCGCCCGCCGCCGGCGGCGGCTGGCGCGCCTCCGGGCCCGCCGGGCGAATGCGTCGGCCTCCCGGTTGTATAGACTCGACGGCGGAGCCCGCCAGGCGCCCGATGCGGAACTCCGGAGGTCCCGTGCGGTTTCTGGTCGTCCACGCCCATCTCTACCAGCCACCCCGCGAAAATCCGTGGACCGAACTGATCGACCGGCAGCCGAGCGCGGCGCCGTTCCATGACTGGAACGAGCGCGTCTCCGACGAGTGCTACGAGGAACTCGGCGGCACGGCGGTGCTCGACGACGCCGGCCGCGCGATCGCGCTGACGAACCTCTTCGGCCGGATCTCCTTCAACGTCGGCCCGACGCTCGCCGGCTGGCTCGCCCGCCATCGTCCGGACGTGCTCTCCGACGCCCGCAGCGGGTTCGACGCGGCCCTCGAGCGCTCGGGCGCCCCGCCCGCGCTGATGCAGCCCTACGGCCATCCGATCCTTCCGCTGTGCGATCCGCGGGAACGCCGGCTGCAGCTCGCCTGGGGCCTGGCCGACTACCGGCGTCGCTTCGGCCGCGCGCCGGAGGGGGTGTGGTTTCCCGAGACGGCGATCGACACCGCCTCGCTCGACGACGCCGCCTCGTTCGGCCTGCGCTACACCATCGTCGCTCCCGAGCAGATCGGCAGGATCCGTCCGCCCGGCGGCACATGGAGGCGCGTCGACGCCGAGAGCCTGCCGACCGACCGGCCGTACCTCGTCCGGCTCCCCTCGGGACGGACGATCACGCTGTTCCCGTTCCATCCCGGCCTGTCGCGCGGCGTGGCGTTCGGCGGAAACCTCTCGTCGGGCCAGGCACTGCTCGACGCCATGCGCGGCGCCGTCGAAGGCGCCTCGGACGCGGGCGGCCTCGTGCTGCTGGCGGCGGACGGCGAGACCTTCGGCCACCATCAGCCGCAGGGCCATCACGCGCTGGCCGAGGCGCTGCTGCGCGCCCATCTGACCGGGCTGGCACGGGTGACCCACCTCGGCGAGGTGCTCCGCGAGCACCCGCCGCGCTGGGAGGCCGAGATCGTCGAGCCGTCGTCGTGGTCGTGCCCCCACGGCGTCGGTCGCTGGGAGCGCGACTGCGGCTGCGCCGCCGCGAAGCGTCCGGAGGGCTGGAGCTGGGCCTGGCGCGGCGAACTGCGCCACGCCGTGCGTCAGCTCCGCGACCGGGTGTTCTCGACCATCGAGCGCCGGGGCGACGAGCTGTTCGACGACCCCTGGGGAGCGGCCGAGGGGCTCGGCGAGCTGCTCGGCGAGGGTGGCCCGCTCGCCAGGCTCGACGAGCTGCTCGACCGCTTCGGAGCGCCGGAGGCCCCCGCGAGCGAACGCCGCCGCGCCGTCGCGATGCTCGAGCTGGTCCGCCAGACCCTGTTCGCGGCGACCTCGTGCGGCTGGTTCTTCGACGACGTCGCCGGACTCGAGGCGACGCAGGTGATCCGCCACGCGGCGCGGGCGGTCACCCTCGCCGAGCAGGTGTTCGGCCTCGATCTCGAGGACGACCTCGCCGCGCTGCTCGAACAGGCGGTCTCGAACGAGCACGCCGAGGTCACGGGGGCGACGCTGCTGCGTCGTGCGCTGGCCGAGGACGCTTGGGACGGCCGGCTGGCTGTCGGCCTGCACGGGCTGCGCCAGCTCGGCCAGGGACTGTACGGAGCCCTGCCCGGCGCCCCGACCGCGGCCACCGTCGGCGCCTTCGCGATCAACGAGGAGCGCGAGACGACGCTCCGCTCCGCCGTCGGGCGCACGATCGTCGCCGGGGCCGCCCACTGGCTGCACGTCCGGACGCTCGCCGAGGGCCGGACGACGTTCGAGGCGTCGATCGGCGCCCCCGGAGAGCGCCCCGAGCTGCGACTCGACGGGACGTCCCCG
>JAJRXN010000399.1 GCA_024276295.1 Acidobacteriota bacterium | reverse complement strand
GGCCAGCAGCACGTCGGTGAACACCGGGCCGCGCTGGAGGTGGAAGCGCTGCTTTTCGAGATCGAAGACGTTGGTGCCGACGACGTCGGCCGGCATCAGGTCCGGCGTGAACTGGATCCGCCGGAAGTCGAGGCCGAGCGCTGCGGCCAGCGCCCGGGCGAGCAGCGTCTTGGCCACGCCGGGGACGCCCTCGAGCAGCACGTGTCCACCGGCGAGCAGCGCCGCGAGGATCTCATCGATCACGTGGTCCTGGCCGATGACGATCGAGCGCACCGCCTGCCGGATGGCGTCGGTGGTCTGCCGCAGCCGTTCGTGTTCCGTGTTCTCGTGGCCGTGTCCGTCGTTCATCGTCGTCTCCGTCGCGATGGGAGGCTGGTTTTCACAGTCGTCCCGAACGCTGCCGCTCGCCGACGCGCCGGGCGGCGTCGAGCAGTTCGCGTTCGCTGGAGGGAAGCTCGAAGTCGATCCGCCCGCCGTCGGTGTCGCTTCCGAGGGTCCGCACCGCCTCGGCCAGCGCGCGCCCCGCGCCGCGGGCATGGCCGGCCCGGCGATGGAGCAGCGCCAGCGCCTCGAGATCGCGCGCGACCGAGCCACGCGGCGGGCCCTCGTCCGGGATCGGACGGCCGAAGCGTCGCGAGAGCGCCCAGACGACCGCGAGATAGACCGCCGCGAGGTGGAGCACGAGCGCCAGCAGCGCGCCGCCGTTGCCCGGGGCGCCGAGTCCCGGCTCGCGCCGGCCGTGGATCCACTCGTCGAACAGCAGCGGGCCGGGGGCCGCCCGGGCGGCGAGCCACTCGAGCAGTTCGAGGTTGCCGGGTTCGCCGAGCAGGGCGTTCGAGAACACGCCCGCATTGTCGATCACGATCAGCTCGCCGCGGCCGACGCGGCGCCGGACCATGCGCGGCACCCCGCGGCCGTCGACGTAGAGCCGTTCGGCGTTCTCGGCCGCCGAGGAGATGGACTCCCCGCGCCGCAGCGCGATCCGGGGGGGCAGGCCCGCCTCGCGGCCGCGCGTGGTCGCCAGGGCCGGCACCGGCTGCTGCCTCCAGGCGCGCCACGCGCCGTACGACCACGGCGGCGCTTCCCCGGATGCGACCGGCCAGATCTCGAAGTGGGCGGCGAAGCGCAGTTCGGCGGGGCCCGGGTTTCCGCCCGAGGCGAGATACACGATCCGTCCGCCTCGGCCGAGGAACGCGTCGAGGCGGACGAGGTCGCCCGTGTCGTGAGGAACGCTCCAGGGAGCGGCGAGCACCAACGTCGCGTCCCGGTCGAGCGGCAGCCTGCTGGCGGGGCGCTGCCAGCGCTCGACCGCGACGCCGCGGCGCTCGAGATAGCGCAGGGCGGCGAGCAGGCCGTCGCCGCGCGGGTTGTACGTCGAACCGCCCGTCCCGCCGGTTCCGGCGACGAACACCGCGAGCAGCACGAGGCCGAGCAGCGCGAGCGCGGCGCCGATCGCCAGGCGCCTCATGCCGGCAGCTCCCGGGCCCGGGCGACGAGCCGCCGGACCTCGTCGAGCCGCGGCGCCTCGCCGGCGTACATCAGCCGGTCCGATTCGCGGGCGAGTTCCTCGAGCGTGTCGAGCGCTGACCAGCGCGGCCACCGGCGTCGCGCGAGGTCGACCAGCTCCCGGTTGGTCAGCGAGGGATCGCAGGATGCAAGCCCGCGCTCGGCCAGCGTGCGGGCCAGCAGCGCCCAGAGCAGGCGGAGCGCCTCGGTGGCCCGGCCACCGGCCAGGGCGGCGGCCAGCGCCTCGGCCGGGTCTTCGGCCGGAGGCTCCCGGAGCACGTGCGGATCGTCGTCGACGCCGCGGGAGCGTCCCCGTCGGCGACGGCGCAGCAGTGCGCGGACCAAGAGGAAGATCGCGAGTCCCGGGACGACGACGACGAGGATGCGGACCACGACCCACGCCACGCCCCCGAGACCTTCGATCGCCCCGACGACCGGCGCGGCGAAACGTCGGGCGACGCGGCGGGCGACGACCCCGACGTACGCCCCGAACGGCGCCGGGATCTCGGTGTCGACCCGCTCCTCCTCGATGATCTCCTCGAGCAGCGAGCGCTGCGCCGGCTGCGGCGCGACGGCCGTCCGGGAGGCCCGAGCCGGTTCGTCCCGGGGAGCCTCTCCGGCGATCGCCGGCACGGCGAGCGCGGCGAGGCAGAGCCCGATCCGCAGCCCGGTTCCGGTCATGCGGGCGGAGAACCGGTGGCGGGTGCGCCGGCCAGCGCCTGGAAGGCGCGCTCGAGTTCGACGCCTTCACGCACCTCGCGCGCCTTGCGGTACATCAGCGTCAGCGCCCCCGAGGAGTAGATCAGGGCCACGGCGACGAAGACCCAGGAGACGAGCGTCGTGACGACCTGGATCACGGCGAGCCCGGGGCTCGGGCCGAGCGACGGTGCGCCGGAGGAGGCCTGGCGCATCGCATGGATGATCTGCAGCACGGCTCCCGGGATCTGGGCGATCGACTGCAGCGCCTGGGACAGCAGCACGTTGACCAGCAGCACGCCCGCGACCTCGACCCACATCGCCCGTCGTCCGGGCGCCCGGAAGCGGACCAGCTCGTACGAACGGCCGAGGGCGTCGAGGCCGCGTTCCGGTTCCCCGACGAGCACCGCGTAGACGAACGACAGCAGCAGCGAGAGCACGAGTCCGGGCAGAATGCACAGGCAGAGGCCGACGATGATCACCAGCGCGACGACGAACAGCACGACGAGGTTCGTCGGCCGCAGGGCCTCGCGCCAGGCGCGTCCCAGCTCCGGTTCCTCGCCGTCGAGCGCGCTGCGCACGGCGGCGTAGACCGCGAGCTGCGCGATCACGCCGACGGTCGCCGAGAAGAGGGCGGCCAGCATCGTTGCCGCCAGCATCCCGACCGAAGGGGACGGCCCGCCGAGCGTGTTCAGCGTGCCCGTGACGAGGACCGGGAGCCCCGAGGCGATCAGCCCGACCAGCGCGATCGGATAGAGCCTGCGGAACGGCCGCCGGAGAAGCGTCACCGGCAGGTCGATCAGCTCGGAGAAACCGAGCGTGCCGGCGCGGGAGGTCACGGTGCGTTTCCCGCGAAGCCGTCACGCGTCGGGGACGTCGACAGGGCCCAGACGAGAAACGCCGCCAGCAGGGCGAGGCCGACCAGCGCCTTGACCTCCGGGCCGATGTCGTCGCGTGGCGAGACGAAGCCCTCGACGAGGCCGAGCACGACGAGCCACGGCACCACGCCGAGGGCGAGCCGGACCGAGCGCCGGGCGTGTTCGCGCAGCACCGTCCGGCGCGGTCGCACGTCTGCGACGATCATCCCGCGGGCCAGCTCCAGGCCGGCGCCCGCGGCGACCGTGATCAGCGTGAGTTCGAGCGGGCCGTGCGCCGCGATGAAGTCGAGCAGGTCGCCGAGCAGCGCGTAGCGCAGCGTGATCGCCAGCACGGCACCGAGCATGAAGCCGTTGACGCACAGCACCCAGGTCGTGAGCAGCCCCCAGAGCGCTCCGCCGGCCCACGCGGTCAGCGCGACCGAGACGTTGTTGGTCGCGATGCGGCTCGACAGCAGTTCCGGCGGCATGACGGAGGTCAGCGAGTCGGTCCACAGCGTGCCCTGGCGTAACCCCTCGATCGCCTGCGGGCCGAGGATCAGGTAGGCGAAATCCTCGCGGGCGACGGTCAGGACGAACCCCGTGGCGGTCATCAGCAGGAAGATCGCGACCGCGGTGCCGATCGCCGGAAGGCAGGCCCGGAACGTCGCGGGATACCCGCGGACGAAGAACGTCGCCAGCCGGCGCAGCACCGGCCGGTGCCTCGTGGTCAGCAGCCGGTGTCCGGCGAACACGAGTCTTCGCAGCCGGCGGGTGGTCTCCGTTCCGGGGAACCGGGTACGGGCGTGGGCGTAGTCGGCGATCACCCGCCGGTGGAGCGCCGCAAGCCTTTCGAGTTCCTCGAAGTGCAGCGCGTGACTGCGAGAGCGGCGGGCGGCCTCGCTCAGCGCCTCGAAGGCGTTCCAGTCGGACTCCCGGCGGATCCGGAACGTGCGGTAGTCCACGGCTCACCCTCCGGCGGGAGCGGCACGCGGCGCGACGAGCAGCGGCTCGAGCGCCTCCCAGGCCGGCCGGTCGCGCGTGACGCGGGCGGCGAGCGCCGGGTGCCGGTGGTCGAGCCACGCGACGATCGCCCGCGCGACCGCCTCGCGCCGCTCGGGGACCAGCCCGTGGCGGAGCGCCACGTACTGCTCGAGCAGCGCGACCTCGTCCGGCGAGAGGCCCTCGAGCGGGGCGAGGGCGTCGAATCCCTGCGGCGCGGCGTCTTCCCGGACGACCACCGTGCCGGCCGCGAGATCGCCGAGGCGCTGGCAGCGCTCGGTCAGGAAGATCGACACGACGCCGATGCCGTAGCCGGACGGCAGGAGGTCGATGAAGCGGATCAGGTTGCGGATCAGGGAGGAGACCAGCCCCAGCCGCGTGCCGTCGGCCTCGACGACGCGGATCCCGAGCGTCCGCTTGCCGAGCGTCTGGCCGTCCATCAGCCACTCCGAGAGCGCGAAGTAGCCGTAGTGGATCGCGAACAGACCGACCACCAGCAGGGTCAGCATCAGCCGCGGCAGCTCGGGCAGTGCGCCGGCTCCGACCATCGCCGCGGCGAGCAGGAAGGCATCGAGCAGGAAGACGACGAGGAAGTCGATCAGTGACGCCAGTCCACGCGTGCCGACCGCGGCCAGCGGAAGGTCGACGGGCACGTCCAGGGCGCCGACGAAGCGGCTTTCGGGGACCCGGCCGTCGTGCGGTGCGTGGGGGCTCATGACGGCACAATATAGCGCGGAAGGCCGGGGCTGCGG
>JAJRXN010000398.1 GCA_024276295.1 Acidobacteriota bacterium | reverse complement strand
GTTCCGCATCCCCGACATGACGCTGCTCCCGCTGGTCTGACGCGTTCCGGCCCGCGGGCGGGATGCGGGGCCGGCCGCGCGGGTGCCGGGCTCCGGCGCGCCTCGCATGGTAGCCGGGATGACCGTCGCCGCACGACTGCTAGGCCTGTCCACCGGCGCGCTCTGGCTCGGCGTGGTCCTCGGGAACGGGCTTCCGGCCGGCGAGCGGGCACTGGCGGCTCTGGCGGCGGCCCTGCTCCTCGTGCTTCTCGTCTCCAGGAAGCGCGTCTGGCCGATCCCGCTGGTCTTTCTGCTGGCCGGCATGTCTCTCGGCGGCGGAGCACCGCGGACCGAGTCCTCCCCGGGCCGGGGGCGGGGTGCTGCGAAGTTCGAAGGACGCCTGACGGCGGTCGAGCGCCGAGGCCGGGACTGGCTGCTCGTTGCGACCGGAGGCGCGCGGCTCTCGGTGCCGCGTCTCGGGGACCGGCGACTCGACCGGCTCGCGCCGGGTGTCGTTCCTGGAGCCCGGGTCGCGGCGGCGGTCCGGCCGGATCCCGGAACGCTCCCGCGCGCAATCGCCGCAGCGCGCGTGGCCGTCGTCGAGCCCCCGCGCGGGCCGTGGCGCCTGCTGGCGCCGCGTGCGGCCCTGCGCGCGCGGTTCGAGCGCCGGGTGTTCCGCCGCTTTCCTCACCCCGACAGGCCGGCCGACGGGCTGGCCCGGGCGATCCTCGCGGGCCGGCGGCAGGATCTCGACATCGAGTCGTGGCGTCGTCTGCGAGAATCGGGGCTGGCCCATCTGGCCGTCGTCTCGGGCCTGCACGTCGGAGCCGTCTCCTTCGGGTTCGCGCTGCTAGGATCGCCGCTCGTCGGGCGCCGGCATCCGGCGCGTCGCGGGATCGCCCTGCTTGCGGCGGGAATCCTGCTGGTCGTGCTCCCCGCCAGTTCTCCGGTCCTCCGGGCCTCCTCGATGGTGCTGTTCGTTCGCGGCGTGGCGATCGCGGGCAGGGCGACGTCTCCGTTCTCGGCCCTGGCGTGCTCCGCGCTGGTGCTGCTCGTGGCGTCACCGGGGCTCGCGACCGACGTGTCGTTCGTGCTGACCGTGGCGGCGACGCTGGCGATCGTGCTGGCCGCGGAGGTCCGGACCCGCTTCCGGGGCGCCCGGGTCCTTGTGGCGCCATGGCTCGCCACTTGGCCGATCCTGGTCCACCTGACCGGTCGCTGCGCGCCGTGGTCGGTCCCCGCGCAGCTCGTCGCCGGCCCCGCCCTGGCTCCCGCCCTCGCCGGAGGCTGGCTCTCGGTGCTCGCCGGGGCCTCGGGGTTCGATCCAGGCCGGAAGGTCTGCGAGCTGGCGTGCACGTGGATCCTCGCGGTCGCGACGACCGCCTCCCGTCTTCCCGGAGCCGGCGCCCTGGCCGGGCCGACCGGCTGGTGGTGGCTTCTCGGCTCCGAGGGAACCCTGCTGGTCTGGCTCGGCTCGTCGAAAGCGAAAGTGCGCCGGGCCGCCCTCGTCTGCTGCCTCGGGCTTGCCCTCTGGCCGCTCCGGCCCGCCCCGGAACCGGCCGTCCGGGGACCGGCGCTGACCGTGTTCGACGTCGGGCACGGCCAGGCGGTGCTCGCCCGCAGCCGGCACGGCGCGGTCCTGCTCGACACGGGGGCGGTGGCGCGGTCGCTGCTGCGCGGCCTGCGCGCGGCCCGGGTGCGACGCGTCGATCTGCTGGTCCTCTCGCACCGGGACCACGACCATCTCGGTGCGGCCCGCGATCTGCTCTCGGCGGTGCCGCCCGGCGCGCTCGTCGTTCCGCCGGCACTCCTCGCGGAACGCGACCTGGCCGGGCTGTTCGCCGAGGCGGCGGCGCGGGGCATCCCGGTCCGTCCCGCCAGTCGAGGAGGGCTGCTCCAAGCGGGGGAGATCGAGATGCGGGTGCTGCACCCGGCGGAGGGATCCCGTGATCCCGGCAACGACGGTTCGATCGTGGCCCTGCTCCGCATCGGGCGTCTCGTGGCGCTGATCCCCGGCGATGCCGGCGCCCGAATCGAGCGCCGGCTTCTCGCGAGCGGACGCTCCGCTCCGGCCGACGTCCTCGTCGCCGCGCACCACGGGGCGGCGGCGGCGACGGGACGCGCCCTGCTCGACGCCGTCGGGCCGCGGATCGTCGCGATCTCGGCCGGCCCGCGCCGCCAGTTCGGTCATCCGTCGCCGGAGACCCTGGAGCGGATCGCCCGCCAAGGCGCGCGCGCGTTCGTGACATCCCGGCTTGGAAGCTTCCGCATCGAGCCGGCGCCCGGGGGGCGTCTGCGGGTCGTCCTGCCTGGCTACTGAATCTGCTCGAGCGGGGCGGGGACGAAGATCAGCACGAACAGTACCGCAGCCAGCGCGGCGAGAACGAGGCGCCCTCGGCCCAGCTCGCCCCCGGGCGGCACGGGAGGATGCCGGCGGCAGAAGACGAGCACGATGACCGCCCACAACGCCCAGGGAGAGAACTGCCCCCAGACGACGGCGCGTGTGATCACCAGCGCCGCGAAGAACAGCCCCGAGGCCAGCGATGTCGCCCGGTGCCAGCGGGGCGCCACCGCGTAGAGCACGTGGCCGCCGTCGAGCTGTCCGGCGGGAGAGAGGTTGATCGCGGTCGCCACCAGGCCCAGCCAGCCTGCGATGAACACCGGCCCGACCAGCAGGTCGCCCCCGGCCGCGTCCGGCCGCAGCAGCCGCCCGAGCAGGTACGTCAGCATCGAGTCGCCGAACCAGATGCCGCCGCCGGGGGCGAGCGGCGGGGCCACGCGCGCCGTCAGCAGGCCCCAGACGACCGCCCCGAGCGCGACCGGGAAGCCCGCCATGGGGCCCGCGATGCCGACGTCGAACAGGACGCGGCGGTTCGGAAAGGGCGAGCGGATGCGGATCACCGCGCCGAGCGTGCCGAAACCGAACGGAACGGGAATGAAATGCGGCAGGCTGGCCCGCAGGCCGTAGTACCGGCACGCGAGGTAGTGGCCCATCTCGTGGGCCATGAAGAACCCGAGCAGCGCGAGCGCGTAGGGAACGCCCGTCAGGATCAGCGAGAAGGGCAGCGCGCCGGTCGCGATCTGCCAGAGGACCACCAGTTCCTGGAGCGGGTCGAGCGCCCCGAGTGCCCAGGCCATGCCGGCCAGGACCGTGGTCACGAACGTCAGCGAGAACAGGAACACTGGCAGGATCTGCCGGCGGCGGGTCCGGGGCGCGGGCATCGTCGCGAGGTCGGTCCACGACGGCGGCGCCGTTCCGGGCGCCTCGACGTCCTGGCTGCCGTTCACAACCTGATGTCGCGCAGGTCCTTGCCTGGCTTGAACCGGATCGAACGACCCGGCGGGATCCGGACTTCGTGGCCGGTCCGGGGATTCCGGCCCACGCCCCGCTTGCGGGGCTTGACCTGGAACACTCCGAATCCGCGGAACTCGATGCGTTCGCCACGGACGATCGCGTCTAGCAGGCAGTCGAACAACGCATCGACCGCCTTGACGGCCTGGGCACGGCGGATTTCCGCCTTCTCCACGACGCGGTTGACGAGATCGGCATTGACCATGACTCTCTCTTCGCCCCGCGCCCGGACCGGATCGAACCTGTCGCAGTCGCGTGGGCGGGCTTGCATACTAGAGGCGAGCCCCGTTTCGGTCAAGGTAAGCTTCACGCCTGCTTGATCTTATCCGGAAGCCCCCGGGGGGGCCGAGGAGGTCTCCATGACGGCGCGGCGCGTCCGCCAGAGACTGCCAGCGGTCGCGATCGTCGGCCGCCCGAACGTCGGCAAGTCGACGCTCTTCAACCGGCTGCTCGGCCGCCGGGAAGCGATCGTGCTCGATCGGCCCGGAGTGACCCGCGACCGGATCGAGCGGATCTGGAGCGAGCGCGGGCGCACGGTGCGGCTGGTCGACACCGGCGGGCTCGTGCCGGACGGCGGCGACGAACTCGTGCGCGAGGTCACGCGTCAGGCCCTCGAAGCGACGAAGAGTGCCGACATCGTGCTGTTCACGATCGACGGCAGGGCGGGCGTCACGCCGCTCGACCGCGCGATCGCGGAGATCCTGCGGCCGGTGGCCGATCGCGTGGTGCTGATCGTCAACAAGATCGACGTCGAGGCGCACCAGGCGCTGACCGGAGAGGCCTGGGAGCTCGGACTCGGAGAGCTGGTTCCGACCTCGGCCGAGCATGCCCGCGGGATCGAGGAGGTCGTCGAGGCTGTGCTCTCGCGGCTCCCGCCCCGCACGGAGGCCGAGGATGTCGTCCCGGACGGCGCCTCCGCCGGTCTGCCGGATCCGCGCGAGGAACTGCACGTCGCCGTGCTCGGACGCCCGAACGTCGGCAAGTCTTCGCTGGTCAACCGGCTGTGCGGACAGGATCGCAGCGCGGTCAGCACCCGGCCCGGCACGACGCGCGACGTGGTCGACGTGCGGATCGTCCGCGGCGGGCGCCCGTTCTGCCTCGTGGACACTGCGGGGATCCGACGCCGTCCCAAGGTCGAGACCCGGGACGAGTCGATCGGCATCCTTCTGACCCGCCGCCGGCTCGCGCGGTGTCACGCGGCGATCCTCGTCATCGATGCCACCGAGGGTGTCACCAGCGGAGACCAGGCGATCGCCGGAGAGATCGCCCGCGAGGGGCGCCCGATGGTGATCGCGTTCAACAAGTGGGACCTCGTCGGACAGCCCGAGGCGCGCAAGGCCGAACTCGACGCCTTGGTGGCGCGACGGCTCGGCTTCGTCACCGACGCGCCGCGGATGACGGTCTCCGCGAGGAGCGGTCAGCGAGTGTTCAAGGTGCTCGACCGGCTCGTCCCGCTCGTCGAGCTGGCGGCCACGAAGGTGCCGACGGCGGCGCTCAACCGGTTCGTCGAGGAGCTGCTCTCGCAGCAGGCGGCGGCGGGGGGCGACATGCCCAAGCTGTTCTACATGACGCAGATCGGCGTGCTGCCGCCGCGCTTCGCGATCTTCTGCCGCGATCCTCGCCGGATCAGCGCGTCGTTCCGGCGGTTCATCGAGAGCAGGCTGGCCGAGCGGTTCGGGTTCGAGTCGATCCCGGTCCGGGTCTCGTTCCGGGCCACCCCCAGGCGGTGAACCGGTCGCTCCGGCGCGCTCGAGCGGTGACGTTTTTGACTTTCCGCCGCGAAACGACCTATGTTTGCGCCGTGGTTGCGCACGAGCGGCCGTGATCGGCGTGCGCCGGCGACCCGCAGGGGAACGCCCTCGGGGGAGAGGAAGCGATGGTCGTCTTCAACTATTCGAGCCGGGAACTCACGACGAAGGTCGTCTACTACGGCCCCGGGCTCTGCGGCAAGACCACCAACCTGCAGTTCATCTACGACAACATGCCCCAGGGCGTCCGCGGCAAGATGCTCTCCCTGGCCACGAAGAGCGACCGGACGCTGTTCTTCGACTTCCTGCCGATCGATCTCGGCGAGATCCAGGGCATGAAGACGAAGGTCCAGCTCTACACCGTTCCCGGACAGGTGTTCTACAACGAGACGCGCCGGCTCGTGCTCAAGGGGGCCGATGGCGTGGTGTTCGTCGCCGACAGCCAGGAGAACATGCTCGAGGCGAATCTCGACTCGCTGAAGAACCTCGAGGAGAACCTCGCGGCGCACGGAATGAAGCTCGACGAGATGCCCCTGGTGATCCAGTACAACAAGCGCGATCTGCCCAACGCAATGAGCGTCGAGAGGCTGAACGAGACGATCAACCGCTTCAATGCGCCGTTCTACGAGGCGATCGCCACCACCGGCGTCGGAGTCCAGGAGACGCTGCGTCACGTCACCAAGCTCGTCCTGCTCAGCCTCAACGAGAAGTACGGCAAGACGCGCTCGAAGAAGTCCGCGGCCACGCCGCCGGCGGCCTCGGCCCCTCCCGAGCCTCCGGCCACGCCCGCGCCGGCACCGCAGCCTCTCGCCGAACAGCCTCCGGCTCTCGGACTCGAGCCCGAGGCTCCTGCTGCTCCGGCCGTCCAGGAACCGCTGGCTCCGGCGGCCGAGGCTCCGGTTCTCGATCCCGAGCCGGCCGCGGTCCCGCTCGCCGACGAGCCGGCGGCCGTCCACGTCGCGCCGGCGGAAACGCCCGCGGAAGCGCAGGTGGCCGCCCAGGCGGCGGCGCCTGCCGTGGCGGTCCACGAGCCTCCGCCCGCGGCGGAACGTGCCGACGTGCTGGCGATTCCCGACGCGTTCGGAGGACAGGGCGGCTCGTTCGAGGAGGACGAGGACGTTCTGGGGGTCGCGCCGGTCGTCGCCGCGCCCGCTCCGGAGCCGGCGCCACCGGAGGCCGCGGCCGCGGCGGCAGGGCCGGGAGCGACCATCAAGCTCGACCGGGAGCAGGTCAGCGAACTGATCGGCACCGGGTATCCCGCGGCGTCCGAGAGCCCGGCAGCGCCTGCTGCCGAGCCCGCGGAACCGGTGGCGGCGGCCGCGGCCAGCCTGGAGGAGGTCTCGGCACGGGATCCGCTGTTCGGCGAGCCGGGTGTGGAGCCGACCCGGCTCGTGCCCGGCGTCGCGCAGGAGATTCTCGTCCCGGTCGAGATCGAGACCGCCCAGGGGGTCCGCCGCTTCCGGCTGACGCTCCGCCTCGAGGTCGAGTCGTGACCCGATCCGCCCAGGCTCGGATCATCAGGGCGCGTCGCTACGTCTCGGCTC
>JAJRXN010000397.1 GCA_024276295.1 Acidobacteriota bacterium | reverse complement strand
GGTCGCCGCCGCGGACCGGGTCGTCGGGCGCCTGCTCGACGAGATCGCCGGGCTGGGAAGGGCGGAACGGCTGCTCGTCACCGTGACCTCCGATCACGGCGAGGGGCTCGGCGAGCACGGCGAGCCGACGCACGGTGTGTTCCTCTACCAGGCGACGATGCGGGTGCCATGGATCGTCCATGGGCCGGCCTGGGGGGTCCGGAAGGGGGTGCGCTTCGACGTTCCGGTCAGCGTGGCCGACATGACGCCGACCCTGCTCGATCTCGCCGGCCTCGCGCCGATTCCCGAGACCGACGGGCTCTCCCTCGCACCGCTGCTCCGGGGCGAGGGACCGGCGCCCGACCGCGCCGGCGTGTTCGCGGGGAGCCATCTCCCGCGCCTCGAGTTCGCCTGGTCCGGCCTGCGCGCGATGGTCACGAAGGACCATCTCAAGCTGATCGATGCTCCGCGGCCCGAGTTGTTCGACCTTGCCAGCGATCCGGCGGAGACGCGCGACCTTGCCGCGACGGACGGGGCGCGCGTCCGCGACCTGCAGAGGGCTCTCGCCGCGATGGTCGATCGCGGCCTGGCCTTGGCGCCGGAGGGGGGGGCGGGGCGCGAGGCGAGCCGGGAGGACCTCGCGCAGCTCCGCTCGCTCGGCTACGCGGCCTCCGGTCGGCACGACGACGAAGGTCCGCTGGTCGACCCGCAGCGGGCCGACCCGAAGGACCGCGCGGGGTTCATCCGGGAGTTCGACGCCGCCGTGGCGCTCTCGGTCGGTGGCCGTGCGCCCGAGGCCGCAACGCGTCTCGGAGAGCTGGTGCCGGACGATCCCGACAACCCCGCGCTCCTGCTCGAATGGGGCCAGGCGCTGATCCTCGCCGGGCGGCACGACGAGGCGATCGAGGCGTTCCGCCGGCTGACGGCCGTCGATCCGGGCTTCTCCAAGGCGTGGTACCGGCTCGGCCAGCTTCTCGACGAGCGCCGGGCGTGGGACGAGGCCGAGGCGGCCTACCGGCAGGCGGTCGAGGTCGATCCGCTGGCGATCGAACCGCGCAAGGCGCTCGGCAGTCTGCTGGCCGATCGCGGGCGGGTGCGCGAGGCGATCGACGTGCTCGAACAGGCGAAGGCGCTCGACCCGCGCGATCCGGCGATCATCCGGGATCTCGAGCGGTTCTGGGCCACGCTCCGCTGAGGCCGGGCCGGGGCGGCGTTTCCCCCCTGGGCGACCGGTCTTGGTATGCTTGCGTGGCGGTGACGGGGCGCTCCCGGGGGGCGCTGCAAGGAGCGGGAGGCGGGGCGTGATCATCGACCACGTGCAGCATGCGGGCCACCTCGTCAACAGCTGGCTGATCGCCGGCCGGGAGGAGGCGCGCGGCCTGGTGGTCGACACCGGGGCCGACGCCCGCGAGATCCTCGCGATGGTCCGCCGGCACAACGTGCGGATCGTCGGGATCGTCTGCACGCATCGCCACTTCGACCACACCGCCGGCAACGACTACCTCGCGCGCAACCTCGGCTGCCCGGTGTACGCCCATCCGCTCGAGCGTCCCCACGTCCCCGGCGCCACCGAGGACGTCGAGGACGGCCACGAGTTCACGTTCTCGACCTGGACGGCGCGGGTGATCCACCTTCCGGGCCACACGGCAGGGCAGATCGGCCTCTACGTCGAGGGGCGGGGCGTCTGGACCGCCGACACGCTGTTCAAGGGTTCGGTCGGCGGCACGGTGGGGACGGGGCACACGACGTTCGACGATCTCCGGAAGAGCATCCTCGACAGGATCCTCGGCCTGCCGCCCGAGACGACGATCTACCCGGGCCACGGCGAGACGACCACGGTCCAGGCCGAGGCGGAACGCAATCCGTTCGTGCGGGTCTGGAGCGGTCTCGACGAGCCCGGGACCCGTCCGGGCCGGGTCCAGGGCCGGCGCGTGACCGTCGAGATCTGGGCGCGGGACTACGACGGCGGGCACAAGGCCCAGGTGCTGATGCCGGACGGCTCGCGCGAGATCGTTCCCGGCAGCCGCGTCCAGCGGGTCACGCTCTGAACCGGACCGGGTCCGGGCCCACGTGGAAGGTGAGTTCGAGATGACGGTGCCGTACGAGACCGAACTGTCCACGGCGCGCGAGGCGGTCCGGGAGGCGACGCGGCTCTGTCGCCAGGTCGGCCGCGCGCTCCGCGACGGCGCGTTCGAGAAGAGCGATCGCAGTCCGGTGACCGTCGCCGACTTCGGAAGCCAGGCGCTGATCTGCCGGCGGCTCGCCGAGGCGTATCCGGACGATCCGGTGGTCGCCGAGGAAGACTCGGCCGCCCTGCGCGAACCGGCCCGGCGGCCGCTGCTCGACCGCCTGCTCGCCGAGGTCGCGCGGACCGGGATCGACGCGGGGGCCGGCGAGGTGCTGTCGTGGATCGACCATGGCGGCGCCGAGGCGCGGGGGCGGCGCTTCTGGGCGCTCGATCCGATCGACGGCACGAAGGGCTTTCTGCGCGGCGACCAGTACGCGATCGCGCTGGCGCTGATCGTCGACGGACGACCGGTCGTCGCCGCGCTGGGCTGTCCGAACCTCGTGCTCGCCGACGGGCAGGCCCCGGGCGTGGTGGCGCTCGCCCGACGTGGCGATGGTGCCCGGGCCGAGCCGCTCGACGGAGCCGGCGACCGCGCGCGGCCGCTGGCCGTCAGTCCGCTGGCCGATCCGGCGCAGGCCCGGTTCTGCGAGCCGTTCGAGTCGGCACACTCGGCGCACGACCGTGCGGCGGCGGTGGCGGCGGCTCTCGGCATCGCGCGGGCTCCGCTGCGTCTCGACAGCCAGGCCAAGTACGTCGCCGTGGCGGCGGGGCTGGCCGAGATCTACCTGCGGATCCCGCGCGGGGAGCGGTACGAGGAGAAGATCTGGGACCATGCGGCGGGGACGCTGCTCGTCGAGGAGGCGGGCGGTCGCGTGACCGACATCACCGGGCGCCCGCTCGAGTTCACGCACGGGCGCACGCTGGCCGCCAACGCCGGCATCGTCGCCAGCAACGGACGCTTCCACGACCGGATCGTCGCCGCCTTGGGCTGAAGCGCCGGTGTTGACCCCGATGGGATCCCGCGGGTAGCCTTCCGCGTATGAGGATTCCTTCATTCGTAATACCGGGCCGCGTCGTCCGGACGCTGCTGCTGGCGCTGCTCGCCGCCGGCTGCGTCCGGCCGGCGGTGGCCCACGACCTGTGGTTCGAGGTGCAGGGCGACCGGCGCATCCTGCACCGCGGGCACCGCCACGCGGTGGCCGGACACGCCGGAGCCGGCGAGACCGGTTACGGTGCGGGGTTCGTGCGGCAGGCAGTGTGCATCGATGCGTCCGGCGGTCGGTCCGACATGAAACCGGAGGCGCCACTGGTCGTGACGGCGGAATGCGCACGGATCGTCGTGCGGGCGTCTTCCGGCACATGGACCACGACGCCGTGGGCGACGGTCAGGGGGCCGAAGAGCGAGGTCGCCGATGCGGTCCGCTCCTGGCGCTCGTTCGAGACCATCGACCGTGTCGAGCGGCTCGATTCCGCAGTGACGGCACCGCTGGGCCGGGGCCTCGAGATCGTGTTCGTCGAGGATCCGCGGCCGGTGCGCCCGGGGCGCAAGCTGCGGGTCCGGGTCCTGTTCGACGGTCGTCCCGTCGAGGGGGCGGCGGTGGCCTACGACGAGTCGGTGCGCGGGACGACCGGGGCCGACGGACGGATCAACCTGCGCGTGCGTCACACGGGTGTCCAGAGGATCAGCGCGACCTGGCGGCGGCCGATCGAGGCCGACGACGCGGACGAAGAGATCCACACGACGACCCTCGAACTGGCGGTCGAGGAGGGAACGGGATCATGACACGGGATC
>JAJRXN010000396.1 GCA_024276295.1 Acidobacteriota bacterium | reverse complement strand
TGGGGCGCGATGATGCGCCCGACGCTCCGCGCCGTGGCCGAGGTCGGCCAGGGACGCGGCGTGTCGATCGAGGTCATCGACCTGCTGACGATCGCGCCGCTCGACGCCGACACGATCGTCGCCTCGGTGGAAAAGACCGGGCGCGCGGTCGTCGTGCAGGAGGCTCCGCGTTCGTTCAGCGCCTCGGCGGAGATCATCGCGCGGATCAACGAACGCGCCCTGATGCACCTCGAAGCACCGGTCCGGCGCGTGACGACCCCCGACGTGATGACACCCTACTTCGGCCGCGAACAGCTCTACTTCCCGGGGCCGCTCCAGGTCCAGCGCGCGATCGAGGAAACGCTCGACTTCTGAGCGGGCACGGCCGCGTGGCGGCGCACACAGGAGGTTCGACGGTGTTCGAGTTCAAGCTTCCCGATCTCGGCGAGGGGATCCACGAGGGGGAGATCCTCAAGTGGCACGTCGCCGAGGGGCAGACGATCGGCGAGGACGAGCCGCTGGTCGACATCGAGACCGACAAGGCCGCCGTGACGATCCCCTCCCCTCGCGGGGGAAGGGTCGTCAGGCTCGGCGGCGCCGAGGGCGACACCGTCGCGGTCGGCCAGGTGATCGCGGTGATCGACGACGGCGCCGAGGCGGAAGCCCCGGCCGCCGAGGCGGAGCCCGCCGCCACACCGGCCGGGCCGGCAGCGGGTCCGGGGCCGGCTGCACCGGAAGAGCCAGCCGCCGCACCGGCGGCCCCCACCCCACCCGTCCGTCCGGCCCGCCGCGTGGCCGCGGCGCCCGCGACGCGCCGGCTGGCGCGCGAACTGGGGGTCGACCTCGCCTCGATCCCGGGCACCGGCCCGGGCGGACGGATCACCGCCGACGACGTCCGTCGTGCCGCCGCCGGCGGCGGCCCCGCGCCGCAGGCGGCCGGTGGGCCGAGTCCTCCTCCCGAGGGCGAGCCGATCACCGGAACGACCGCCGGGATCCCGTTCCTCGAGATCGAGCCGCTGCCGGACTTCGCGCAGCTCGGACCGGTCGAGCGCGAGCCGGTCCGCTCGATCCGCCGCAAGGTCGCCCGCCGGATGACCACCTCGATGATCCTCGTCCCGCACGTCGCGCTGCTCGAGGACTGCGACGTGACGGAACTCGAGCGCTTCCGGCGCGAGGAACGCACCCGCCGCGAAGGTGAGCCCGGCGGCCGGCTCTCGCTGCTGCCGTTCGTCGTCAAGGCGGTCACGCACTGCCTGGCCGAGTTCCCGATGTTCAACGCCAGTCTCGACCCGGCGCGCGGCGAGATCATCTACAAGAAGTTCTACAACGTCGGCTTCGCCGCCGACACGCCGCGGGGACTGGTCGTCCCGGTCGTCCGCGGCACCGACGCAAGGAGCGTCGTCGAGATCTCGGCCGAGATCATCCGCCTCGCCGAGGCGGCGCGGGACGGCCGGATCGACGCCGCCGACTTCCAGGGCGGGACGTTCACGATCACCAACATCGGACCGCTCGGCGGCAAGGGGCTGATTCCGACGATCAACTACCCCGAGTCGGCGATCCTCGGCATGGGACGCGCCGCCCCGCAGGCGGTGGTCCGCGACGGCGAGATCGTCGTGCGGACGATCCTGCCGCTGACGCTGGCGTTCGATCACCGGATCGCCGACGGCGCCGACGCCGCGCGGTTCATGAGCCGGCTCGTCGGCCTGCTCTCGAGGCCGCTGTCGTGGCTGGTGGAGGCGTAGCGCGATGGTGATGGGAAGCCTGGGCCAGGAGACCGACCTCCTGGTGATCGGCGCCGGCCCCGGCGGGTACGTCGCGGCGCTGCGTGCGGCCGACCTCGGCCGCGAGGTGATCCTGGTCGAAGAGCGCGACCTGCTCGGCGGCGTGTGCCTGATCGAGGGCTGCATCCCGTCCAAGGCGCTGATCCACGCGGTGGAGGTCGCCCACCTCGCCCGCGAATCGGAGCGCCTCGGCGTGATCGGCGGCGGCGTGACGATCGACATCGACAAGCTGCGCCGGCACAAGCAGCAGACCGTCCGCGCGCTGACCTCCGGCGTACGCAGTCTGCTCGACAACCGCAACGTCGAGGTCGTCCGTGGCCGGGCGCGGTTCACGGGCCCCGGCGAGGTGCGCCTCGAAGGGGCCGACGTCGCCAGCATCCGCTTCCGCCACGCGATCATCGCCACCGGCTCGCACGGCGCTCGCCTGCCGTTCGGCGACGACCTGCCGCTGTGGGGCTCGCGCGAAGCGCTCGAGCTGCCGGAGGTCCCGAAGAGCCTGCTCGTGATCGGCGGCGGCTACATCGGGCTCGAACTCGGCTTCGTCTACGCGGGACTCGGCTCGAAGGTCACCGTGGTCGAGATGCTCCCGCAGCTTCTGACCGGAGCCGACCCGGACCTCGCCGCGGTGGTCGCCCGGCGCGCCGCGAAGCGCTTCGACGACGTGCTGCTCGAGGCGCGCGTCGAGAAGGTCACGAAGACGAAGACCGGTTTTTCCGTGACGATCGCGCACGGCGGCGAGACGAAGCGCCGGACCTTCGGCCAGGTGCTCGTCGCCGTCGGCCGCACGCCGAACACCGGCGATCTCGGACTCGATGCGGCCGGCATCACGCTCGACGAACACGGACGGATTCCGGTCGACGAGGCCTGCCGCACGTCGGTCCCGGGGATCTTCGCCATCGGCGACGTCACGCCGGGGCCGATGCTGGCCCACCGCGCCAGCCGCCAGGCGAAGGTCGCCGCCGAGGTGATCGCGGGGCATCCCGCCGCGTTCGACAACGTGGCGATCCCGGGCGTCGTGTTCACCGAGCCGGAACTGTCGTGGGTCGGGATCACCGAGCAGGAGGCCCGCGAGCAGGATCTCGCCGTCCGGGTCGGCCGGTTCCCGCTCAGTGCGCTGGGACGCGCCCGGGCGATGGGCAGCACCGAGGGGATGGTCAAGGTGATCGCCGACGCTGAATCCGGCCTGGTGCTCGGTGTCGGCATCGTCGGCCCGCACGCCTCGGACCTGATCTCCGAGGGCGCGCTGGCGATCGAGATGGGGGCGACGCTCGAGGACCTCGCGGTGACGATCCACCCGCACCCGACGCTCTCCGAGGCGCTGATGGAAGCGGCCGAGGTCGCGCTCGGCTCGGTGGTCCACCTGGCGCGCCGGCCGACCTGAGCCGGACGATGGCCGGTCGCGCGGGCCCCTTGCTCGGCCGCTGGCACCACGACGACGAGCAGCTCGCGGCGGTGCGCGACGGCGCCGGACCGCAGGTGGCGGTCTACCGCATCCCGGAGACCGTCGTCGTCGTCGGCAGCGGAAGCGACCCGGCCCGCGAAGTGCACCTCGCGCAGTGTTCCGCCGACCGGGTGGCGGTGCTCAGACGCCGCGGCGGCGGCTGCGCCGTCGTGCTCGACCCGGGCAACGTGATCGTCTCGATCGCACTGCCGGTCGAAGGACTCGGCGGCATCCACCATCACTTCCGCTGGATCTCGGCCTGGATCGCGGCGGAACTCGAAGGACTCGGCATCGCCGGCGTGCGGCGCGAGGGAGTCTCGGACCTGGCGATCGACGGCCGCAAGTTCGGCGGCTCGTGCATCCACCGCTCGAAGGACCTGCTGCACTACGGACTGACGCTGCTCGTCGACGGCGACGTGTCCCGCATCGAGCGCTACCTGCCCCACCCGCCGCGCGAACCCGCCTACCGCCGCGGCCGGCCGCACCGCGCCTTCGTCCGGCCGCTGGCCGAGCATCCCGGAGGGTGGGACGCCGTCCGGCTCGAGCGGGCCCTCCGCGGGCGGCTGACCCCCGGACGGCTGGCGGCCTTCCCGCGACCGATGCCGCCGCGCGGCAAGCAGGAACTGTGACCGGCCCTCCCCTCGTGAGAAAATGACGGGCAGACGAGGAGGAGTAAGCCATGACGCGTCTGGTGTCTTCGATACTCGAGAGAAAGGGCCACGACGTTCATCGCATCGAGCCCGACGCGACGGTCTTCGACGCGATCGGGAAGATGGTCCGGCACAACGCCGGCTCGCTGCTCGTCATGGACGGCGACCGGATCGTCGGGATCCTCACCGAACGGGACTACCTGCGCCGGGTCGCCCTCGAAGGACGTTCGTCGCGGACCACGCCGGTGCGCGAGATCATGACGCTCGACATCGTGTACGTCAGCCCGCGCCACTCGGTCGAGGACTGCATGGCGATCATGACCGAGCGCCGGATCCGCCACCTGCCGGTGCTCGACGAAGGGCGGCTGGTCGGCCTCGTCTCCCAGGGCGATCTCGTCAAGCAGCTCGCGGCGGACCGCCAGGTCGAGATCGACGTGCTGCGCGACTACATCGCGGGAAGCTATCCCGGCTGACCGCGACGGCGGAGCGTGTTCGCGGCGGAGCTGCTTGGCTCGCGCGCAAGACCCGTCTATCCTCTCAGGGCGCTCGCACCCAGGTCAGCAGATCCGGGACTCCGGCGCGGCCCCACCGCGCCGGCACCTTGCAGATCGGGATCCCCCGCCCGCCGATCAGCCCGGGCCATTCGGACCGCGAGAGACGAGAGGAGGACCGATGCCGAGCCTCAAGGAAGTGCTCGCCGGCAAGATCCCGCCGCTCCGCGAGGAGATCCGGGAGATCAACCGGCAGCACGGCGACTTCAAGATCTCCGACGTGACGATCGCGCAGGCGTACGGCGGCATGCGCGGGATCAAGTGCATGGTGACCGAGACGTCGGCCCTCGACCCGAACGAGGGCATCCGCTTCCGCGGCCACACGATCCCCGAGCTGCGGGGCACCCTGCCCAAGGCCGAGGGGGGCGAGGAGCCGCTGCCGGAAGGGCTGTTCTGGCTGCTGGTCACCGGCGACATCCCGGGTGAGGACGAGGTCCGCTCGGTCACCGCCGACTGGCGTTCGCGCGAAGGGCTGCCCGAAGAATGCACCCGCGTGCTCGACGCGCTGCCGGCCGAGGCGCATCCGATGACGCAGTTCTCGGTCGGCGTGATGGCCCTCCAGCGCCGTTCGACCTTCGCGCGGAAGTACCGCGAGGGGGTCGCCAAGACCGACCTGTGGCAGTACGCCTTCGAGGACGCCAACGACCTGATCGCCAACCTGCCGCTGCTGGCGGCCTATATCTACCGGCGGTCGTACCACGGTGGGAGCCACATCCCGCCCGGGCCGAAGACGCTCGACTGGGCCGGCAACCTGGCGCACATGCTCGGCTTCGACAACGAGGAATTCAAGGAGCTGATGCGCCTGTACATGTTCCTGCACGCCGACCACGAGGGCGGAAACGTCTCCGCGCACACGATCCACCTGATCGGCTCCGCGCTGTCCGACCCGTACCTCGCGTTCGCGGCCGGCATGAACGGCCTGGCGGGCCCGCTCCACGGCCTGGCGAACCAGGAGGTGCTGCGCTGGATCACGACGATGCGCGAGGAGATCGGCACCGAGGTCCCGACCAAGGAGCAGATCACCGAGTACGTCTGGAACACGCTCGACAGCGGCCGCGTCGTGCCGGGCTTCGGCCACGCGGTGCTGCGCAAGACCGATCCGCGCTACATGGCGCAGCGGGAGTTCGCGCTCAAGCACCTGCCGGACGATCCGCTGTTCAAGGTGGTCAGCACGCTCTACGCCGTGGTGCCGCGGATCCTGCAGGAGCAGGGCAAGGCCAAGAACCCGTGGCCCAACGTCGACGCGCACTCCGGCTGCCTGCTGACGTACTACGGCATGAAGGAGTACGACTTCTACACGGTGCTGTTCGGCGTCTCGCGCGCCCTCGGCACGCTGGCCTCGCTGACCTGGGATCGCGCCCTCGGCCTGCCGCTCGAACGCCCGAAGAGCGTCACCACCGAGTGGATCAAGTCCCAGATCGCGTCCGCCGGCTGATCCGCCCATGCCGTACGGGAGGTCGATCGGCGCAGGCCGGTCGCCCTCCCGGCCACGATCCGCGCATCCTCCAGGCGAACGGCGTCACGAGACGGGAAGCGGGACGCCGATCACGCGGGTCGCCTCGCCGAGGGCCCGACGCGCGGCCTGCCAGTCCTCGAGCAGGTCCCGCGGCAGGTCGCGCTCCGCGGCGTCGACCGTGCGGACCACGGCTCGCTGCAGGCGCACGAGCGTCAGCAGGCGTCCGGTCAGCTCGTCGGCCGGGAGTTCCGGCGCCTCGCGGGCGAGCCCGCGCGCCAGCGTGGCGAAGTCGAGCAGCTGCCAGGCCGCGTCGGCGGCCCGCACCGCCCGCCAGCGGTCGTCGTTCGGCGCGATGAACACGCGCGGATCGTCGAGGGGGACGAGCGGAAACGCCCGCGGATCGTCCTCGGCCGGCTCCTCCGTCTCGTCCCCGGAACCCGGCCCCTCCCCGGCCACCAGCGGCGCGGCGGTCTTCTCGAGCCGGGCCGCGCGCTCGCCGAGCCGCTCGATCGCGTGCAGCAGACGCGTCCGCTCGCGCCGCGTCAGTCGCGGCCGCTCGAATCCGCGGGTTCTTCCTGCGGCCAGCCGCGCGACCTCCGGGCGGTGCAGCTCGACGAGTTCGTCGGCCGCCTTGCCGAGCGCCTCGACCGCGTCGCGGGCCTTCCCGTCGAGTCGTCCGCGAGGCGCGAGCCAGCGCAGCGTCGCGATGCGCCGCTCGAGCCGCAGCAGGTCCCAGGCGATGTCCGGCGGGCGATCGTCGTCCCGTGCGCGGGCCAGCAGCCGGTCCGCCTCGCGCTCGAGCACGGTGACGAGACTCCACAGGTCCCAGCGCAGCCCCCGCAGCGTCGTGCCCTGCCCCGCCCCGAGCGAACGGACGACCTCTTCCCAGGCGGTGTCGGACGCCTTTTCGAGCCGCTCGATCGCCTCGCGCGTAAGAGCCGCCCCGGCGGCACCGGCGAGCGCCGGCCCGAGGCCGCCGAGCAGGAGTACCGCGACGAACAGCCGCCGCATCAGGGCACCTTCCCCGGAGCGAAGTCGTCGTCGGCCTCGAGTTCCTTGACCAGACCGGCGTAGCGCCGCTCGACGTGGAAGCCGTGCCGGTAGAAGTAGCTCGGGCGGTAGAACCCGGTCGTCACCAGGTGGACCCCCTGACTGCGCAGCCGGCTGAACAGCTCGTTCATCAGGCCGTCTGCGATCCCGTGCCGGCGATAGCGCTCGTCGACGACGATCTTCTCGAGGTGGGCCCGGGTGCCGCCCTCGTCGACCTCGAAGTACAGCCCGCCGATCAGGTGCCCGCGTTCGTTGAGCGCGACGAGGAACTGGTGTTCGGGACTGAACGTGACCTCCATCCGTGATGCGACGAACAGCCGATGAAGCCGCCCGATCTCCTTCGGAGACACGGGCTGCCTGATCCGGTACGGCCGCCCGAGCGAGTCGCGCAGCGTGACGACGACGTCGGCCTGGCGCAGACCGCCCCAGTCCGAGAGCACGAAGTCGGCGGTCGCGCCGGCGCCGAGATGCGGGAAGCTCAGTCGCGCGAGCAGGAAGCGCTCTTCTTCCCCGACGTCCGCCCGGCGGACCAGCGCTCCGAGCCGCTCGACCAGGCCGTCGGTGTCGAGCTGGCCGGCACGCAGATCCTCGCACATCCGGTCGAGTTCGCGCGCCCACGGCTCGTCGCGCTCGGCGAAGACCGTCTCGCGGAACAGCCGCACCCGCGCGTCGGGAAACGCACGCTGGAGCCGCGAGAGGTTGTAGGTGCGATAGATGTCCTGCAGCGTCTGGATCTTCGCCGCCGGCGTCGCCTCCTCGGCGAGCTGGATCCAGCGCCGGTAGCGGTCGATGGCGAAGAACAGCCGGCGCGGGACGAAGCCCTGCCGCGCCGTGCGGTCGATGAAGGCCGATGCGGGGCCGGCCAGCCGCACGGAGACCGGCACGACCTCGCGCAGCGCCTCGAGACCGGCCTCGACGCCGAGCACCTCGAGCAGCGCCGAGAAGAGCAGGTCGGCGCTGGCGAGTCCGCGCAGATTCTCGAACTCGCGCTCGACGGGGTCGATGAACCGCTCGCAGAACCGCTCGAGGTACTCCGCCAGTCCCCGGGAGACGCACCGGCTGGCCACCGACACGATCCGCGCCCCGACCTGGTAGTCGTGGGGCGGGACGATCACGTTGGCCGGCGAGACGTCGTCGAGGACCCAGCGCCGGCCGGTCCGGGCCCACAGCTCGAGGTACGCCTCGGCGGCCGACCAGACGATGAACGGCCACGCCGGCTGCTGGCGATCGACCCCGTCGTCCTGCCGCCGGCGGTCGAGCCGGCGCAACGCGCGTTCGGCGGTCTCGCCGGCGACGAACTCCTTGGCCCAGATCCCGTGCTCGGGCCACACGCCGGCAAGTTCCTCGACCAGCCGTGGCCGGCCGGACGCCTCGCCGAT
>JAJRXN010000395.1 GCA_024276295.1 Acidobacteriota bacterium | reverse complement strand
GCGTCGAAGGACCGCAAGACCGTCACGATCACCGAGGTTCCGTACGGCCAGACGACGGAGTCGCTGATCGCCTCGATCGAGGCGGCGGTCCAGAAGGGGAAGCTCAAGCTGGCGCAGATCGAGGACCGCACGGCCGAGCAGGTCGAGATCGTACTGCACCTGCGGCGCGGCGTGTACGCCGACGAGGTGATCCCGCAGCTCTATGCCCACACCCGCTGCGAGATCTCGGTCGCATCGAACATCGTCGTGATCGACGAGCGCCGGCCGGTCGAGATGACGGTCTCCGAAATCGTGGGGCGGACGACCGAACGGCTGGTCGAACTGCTGCGGGACGAGCTGAACCTCGAGCTGGGCGATCTGGACGACCGAAGGCACTTCCTGACGCTCGAGCAGATCTTCATCGAGAACCGCGTCTACAAGAAGATCGAGCGGGCGAAGACCGAGAAGGGCGTGCGGGACGCGGTGCGCCGCGGGATGGAACCGTTCCGGGACCGGATGGTCCGCGACCTGGCCGACGACGACATCACGCGGCTGCTGGAGATCCGCATCCGTCGCATCTCGGCGTACGACATCGAGAAGAACCGGCGCGAACTGGGCGAGATCGAGCACCGGATTCGCGTCGTCAGGCGCAAGCTGCGCAACATGAAGGCGACGACGATCGCCTTTCTCGACGAGCTGATCGAACGCTACGGCGAGGCCTGGCCGCGGCGGACCGAGATCACCGGGTTCGAGAGCGTCGACGTGCGCGAGGTCGCCGTGGCCAACCTCAGGCTGTGCTACGACCAGGAGACCGGTTTCCTCGGCTCGGAAGTGCGCCGGGGCGAGGTCGTCCTGCAGGCGAGCGAGTTCGACAAGGTGATCGTGATCTCCGACGACGGAAGCTACCGGATCGGGGCGCCGCCGCAGAAGATGCTGGTGCCCGGCAAGGCGGTGCACATCGGCCTGTTCGACCAGCGCGCGGGACTGAAGCTGACGATCGTCTATCGGGATCGCGACCGGTTCGCCTGGGCCAAGAAGGTGCACATCCGCAGTTTCATCCATGACAAGGAATACGAACTGATCCGCGGGCGCGAAGGGCGCATCGACCACTTTGCGCTCGGCGACGATCAGGCGGAACTGCACCTGGTCTTCGTGCCGAAAAAGCGCCAGCGGGTCCGCGACACGCGGGTCAGCCTGGCGGAGATCGGCTTCGTCGGCCTCGGGGCACGGGGCAAGCGGCTGGCGCCCAAGCCGGTGGCGCGCGTGCGCGTCATGAAGTAGCCGCCGACGTCGGCGGGCAGCGGCTACGCGGGACAGCCGAGGAAGCGCACCGGCCGGCCGGCCGGCTCGCCGAGCAGTTCGTCGTCGCGCATCACGAGGTGACCACGGACGATCGTCGCGACCGGCCAGCCGCGGACCGGCATGCCGGCGAACGGCGTCCAGCCGCAGCGGCTGCGGACCATCGCGTCCTCGATCGTGCGTTCGATGCGCGGATCGACGAGCACGAGATCGGCGTCGTATCCGACGGCGATCCGTCCCTTGCCGGCCACACCGTAGACGCGGGCCGGACCGGCGCACAGCAGGTCGACGAGGCGCTCGAGCCGGAGCCGGCCGGCGGCGACGTGCTCGAGCATCACCGGAAGCATCGTCTGCACGCCCGGCATGCCGGACGGGCTCGCCGGGTACGGCCGGGCCTTCTCCTCGAGCGTGTGGGGCGCATGGTCGGATCCGATCACGTCGACGATGCCCGTTTCGACCGCGTGCCAGAGGGCGGCGCGATGCTCCTCTCCGCGGATCGGCGGGTTCATCTGCGCGCGGCTGCCGAGGCGCTCGTAGCACTCCGGGGCGGCGAAGGTCAGGTGCTGCGGCGTGACCTCCATGCTGGCGAGATCCTTGTGCTCGGCGAGCAGCAGGACCTCGCCCGCGGTCGTCACGTGCAGCACGTGGACCGGACGGCTGGTCGTGGCCGCCAGGGCCAGCAGGCGGCGCGTGGCGCGCAGGGCGGTCTCCTCGTCGCGCCAGTCGGGATGCGCGGCCGGCTCGTGGCGGGACTCCGCCAGCGTCCGGCGTTCGCGCAGGCGGGGCTCGTCCTCGGCATGGACCGCGACGCGCCGCACGCCGGAACGCAGGACGCGCTCGAGCGTTTCGTCGTCCTCGACCAGCAGCGAGCCGGTCGACGAACCCATGAACACCTTGATGCCGGCACATCCCGGCAGTCGCTCGTACTCGACCAGCCGGTCGGCGTTCTCGCGCGAGGCGCCGACGAGAAACGCGACGTCGCACCAGACGCGCCCGCGGGCGCGGCGCAGCTTGTCCTCGAGCGCCCCGGGATCGGTCGTCGCCGGCTTCGTGTTCGGCATCTCGAACACGGCGGTCACGCCACCGAGTGCCGCCGCGGCGGTACCGGTCTCGAGGTCCTCCTTATGTTCGAGGCCGGGCTCGCGAAGGTGGACCTGGGAGTCGATCACGCCGGGCAGCACGAGCAGCCGGCGGGCATCGAGCGTTTCCGCGGACCGGGCGGCGGAAAGGTCGCCCAGGCCGGCGATCCGCCCGGCCCGGACGCCGATGTCGGTCTCGACGACTCCGGCCGGCGTGACGGCACGACCCTGACGGATCAGAAGGTCGAACGCTTCCTGCATGGCGCGGATTATGCCCCACCGCGGGGGCTCACGCGCGACCGGTCAGACTCGCGGCGAGCCGTTCGGAGCGGCGCGCCAGCAGCGTCGCCGAAAAGGCGAGCCCACCCCGCCAGCCGACGAGCGCCCCGCCCAGGGCGGCGCCGAGCGCCGGCAGGGACCACAACGGGTACCCGAGCAGTGCGG
>JAJRXN010000394.1 GCA_024276295.1 Acidobacteriota bacterium | reverse complement strand
ACGCATCAGTCCGTCGAGCAGCGAATGGCGGCAGCCGTAGAGGTTGTCGAACTTGCTCTTGGTGACCGAGTCGTTGACGTTGATCGCCGGGAACAGCAGCTTGCCCTCGCGCTCCAGCTCGTAGAGCCGATGCACGCCGGTAGTCGTCTCCTCGGTCACGCCTCGCAGTTCCTCGACGACGCGGCGCCAGCGCCGCGGGTCGGCCTCGAAGCAGGCCGTGAGCTGCCGGAGCAGGAACTGCACGTCTTCGGGATCGTCCGCCATGGCGGCGGGGACCGAGCCGGCGTTCTCGTACTCCCAGCCCTTCATGATCATCAGTGTCGCGTCGCCGCCGTCATCGACGATCTGCGTCGGGCCGCGGCCGGAGCCGAAGTCGAGCGCGCGTTCGGTGCACCACCAGTACTCCTCGGGCGTCTCGCCCTTCCAGGCGAAGACCGGCACCCCGCGGGGCTCGTCGGGCGTTCCTTCGGGGCCGACGACGACCGCCGCCGCGGCGTGGTCCTGGGTCGAGTAGATGTTGCACGATGCCCAGCGGACGTCGGCGCCGAGATCGACGAGCGTCTCGATCAGCACGGCGGTCTGGATCGTCATGTGCAGCGAGCCGGTGATGCGCTGGCCGGCGAGAGGCTGCGCTGCGCGGTACTCCTCGCGCACCGACATCAGCCCCGGCATCTCCTTTTCGGCGAGCTGGATCTCGCGGCGGCCCCACGCGGCGAGGTCGAGATCGTGGACCTTGAATTCGAGCTGGCCGCGCACCGTGGCGGTCGGCGACCCGGAACGTGTCTTCGACATCGGATCATTCCTCCGTAGCGGGCGCGCACCGGCGCCGCCTCGTGTTGGCGTCTGGAACGGACGAAGCGGGCCGCGTCGCGGCGGCCAGCAGCAGGGAGGGGCCCTTGACCCCGCGTTCGGCAGGCAGCGGGCCGGCCGCGGCGTCCTCGAAGCCGGCGGCCCGCAGGGCCTCGGCGAGGCGCTCGGGGGCGAACCCCGACTGGGCGTGGCCCATCATCTCGCGAAACCCGTGGCGGTCGTGCTCGAGCAGGTCGACGATCACCAGCCGCCCTCCGGGACGCAGGATCCGCAGCGCCTCGGCCAGCGCGGCCGGCGGGTCGTCGACCCAGGTCAGGGCGAGCAGCATCAGGGCGGCGTCGACGGCGGCATCGGCCAGCGGCAGATCGAGCAGGTCGCCGCACAGCAGCTCGACGTTGTCGAGGCCGTCGAGTTCGCGCCGTGCGGCCTCGAGCATCGCCGGCGAGGCGTCGATGGCATGCACGCGACGCACGCGACGCGCCAGCGCCCGGGCCAGGCGACCGGTTCCGCAGCCGAGGTCGGCGATCTCCCAAGTGGCGGGCAGGAGTTCGGCGAGGGCGGCGACGACGAACCCCTGTCCGTACAGCTCGTCGCGGATCGCATCCCAGCGTTCGGCGCTGCGGGAGAAGAACGCCTCGGCACGCTGGCGCCGGCCGCGGACGGCGGCGAGGCGCAGGCGGTCGTGCCGGGCGACCGGCCAGGCGGCGCCGGCGCGGCGGGCGGTGGCCCACAGCTCGGCCGAGCCCTCGTCGAGCGCGGCGCGGTCCATCCGGTAGAGACGGGCCGGCCCGCTGCGGCGGGAGGCGATCCAGTGCTGGTCGGCGAGCACCTTGAGGTGGCGGCTGACGGTCGACTGGGGAGCCTGCAGGACGTCGCACAGCTCTGCGACGCTCAGCTCGGCCTGCTCGAGGACGAGGAGCAGGCGCAGGCGCGTCTCGTCCGCCAGCGAGCCGAGGCGCTCGACGATCGGAAGGGTCGATTGGATCATTCATCCGCCTATGCGGATGAAAGGCTAAAGAGTGATGGCCTGTCTGTCAAACGGCCCGGGTCTCGAGTTCGCCCTCCGCGAAGCGCGAGAGGATCTCGAACAGTGCCGGAGCCGGACGGGAGCCCGCGAGTATCCCCAGCGGCTGGCTCCCGTCGAAGAACACCAGCGTCGGGATCGACCGGATCCCGAACCGGCTCGCGGTGATCGGGTTCTCGTCCACATTGAGCTTGTAGATCTTCAGCCGCGGCGGCAGGTCCGGCGCGATCTCCTGCAGCGCCTCGCCGAGGAACCGGCACGGAGCGCACCAGGGCGCCCAGAAGTCGACGACCACCGGTCCCTGCGCCTGGCCCAGCTTTTCGTCGAAGGTCCGGTCGTCGAGTTCCTCGAAATGCACGAAAGCCCGGTTCCCGTTGTCGCCAACCATCGCTGATCTCCTCGTCGAGGACTCCATGTCCGCTGCGGACGAGATGCGGCCAGGGGCCGAGAGGTTGCGCATGGCTTTCGACACGTTGCAGGTGGGGACGGAGTGCAGGGTGGCGTTGCACGTAACCCTACCGAGGTCGGAGTAAGACCTGATCGCCCGTCCTCGAGGGCGGAAGAAGCGGCCGCGCGAAGGCGAAGAGGAGCGAAACGGCAACCGTTCGTCTTCCCTCATCGATGTGTGTAGCGAAGGATCCACGCAAGTCCGCACAGAGCACGGACTGCCCTTCCAGTGCGGCGCTGAATGCCAGTAGCCGACATGGAGTGGAGGGAGTGGAGATGCAGGGCGGCTCGTCGAGGCGGGTGCAGCGGGGAGCGGGGCGGTTTGACACCGGCACCGACTGGCATGACGCGGCGCGACGACCACGTGTCGCGACCATCCGGGGCGGTGCGGCTCTGGTTTCGTGCCTCCTGTTCGTGGGGTGGAGCGTTTTTGCCTCGACATCCCGTGTGCGGGGACCTCACGGTGTGGT
>JAJRXN010000393.1 GCA_024276295.1 Acidobacteriota bacterium | reverse complement strand
GAGAAGAACACCGCCGCCGCGGTGATGAACATCAGCTCGACCCACAGCATGAACACCGCGGTGACCAGCGCGGGCGCGAACGCACCGCGCAGCGCCAGCAGGCCGAACAGCGCCAGCGCCATCACGACGGCGTTGATCGTGATCGCCGCGGCGAGTCCGGTGAACTTGCCGAGGATGTACTCGTGGCGCGCGACCGGGCCGGCCAGGGTGACCTGAATCGTCCTGCGCTCCATCTCGCGGAAGATGATCCCGACGCCGACGAACAACGTGACGAGCAGCCCGAGCACGCTGATCGCGCTCATGCCGACGTCCATGATGATCTTGTCGTCCTGGCCGACGGTCAGCATCGCCAGCACGCGGGAGAACGCCATCAGCACCAGCGCGAAGACCAGCAGCAGGTAGAGCACCCGGTGGCGGATCGCCTCGGCCAGCGTGGCGCGCGCGATGGCGAAGACGCGGCTCATGCGCTCGCCTCCCGCGCCCGGCCGAGCGTGCGCAGGAACAGGTCCTCGAGCGTCTCGCGACGCGGCTCGAGGCGCAGCGGGCGCAGTCCGGCCGCGCCCGCCGCGCGCACGATGCCGTCGAAGTCGGCCCCCGCCGGAAAGCGCCACAGCGCGAGCGCCCCGCGCCGCGCCACCAGCTCGCCTCCCGCGGGGGCCCCCTCGCCTTCGGCCTCGAGTTCCCAGAACAGCACGCGCCGGTCGCGAGCGAGGGCGCCGAGATCCTCGACGGCGGCCAGCCGCCCGTGGTCGAGGATCGCCACGCGATCGCAGAGCATCTCGGCGTCGCTGAGCACGTGGGAGGCGAACAGCACGGTCGTGCCGTCGCGCTTCAGTTCGAGGATCAGATCGCGGAACTCGCGGCGACCGACCGGGTCGAGGCCGCTCATCGGCTCGTCGAGGATCACCAGGTCCGGCGAAGCGACCAGCGCCCGCGCCATGCCGGCACGCTGGGCCATCCCCTTGGAGTACTTGCGCAGCGTGCGGTCGGCGGCATGAGCGATTCCGAGACGGTCGAGCAGTTCGGCGGCCCGGCGGCGCCGGGTCGGCCGATCGAGGCCATGGACCTCCCCGGCGAACTCGACGAGTTCGCGGCCCGTCAGGTCGTCCGGGAAGTTGGCGTTCTCCGGCAGATAGCCGACCCGCGCGCGCGAACTCCGCTGCCAGGGCCGCTCTCCCATCAGCTCGATCGTCCCGGCATCCGGAAAGATCAGCCCCAGCGAGAGCTTGATCGTCGTCGTCTTGCCCGCTCCGTTCGGACCGAGCAGGCCGAGGATCTCGCCGGCGCGCAGTTCGAGATCGAGCCCGGCGAGCGAGACCGCCGGGCGCTGCCAGAAGTGGGTCTTGTAGCTCTTCGTGACCCCGCGCAGGCGCAGCGGGATCGCAAGGCCCTGGGATGCCTTCATCAGGGCGAGAGATAGGGGCATGCGGCGGCACTGTCAAGGACAGGACGGCCCCTTCCGAACAATGCCGATCAAGCGGCAGGCTTTCGCTGAACCTTCGTCTCATTGCCGGAGGCCGCAACGCGACGTATTTCCCCGCGACTCCAGGAGGTCATGATGCCCTGCAAGCTTCGGCGCCATGGAGGCGCTCTCGCCGCGATTCTCGCAGTCCTCGCCGTCGCCTCGGCTCCTGCCGCCGCCCAGCTCCGCGACGACGTGCTGATCGTCGTCAACGACAACTCGATCGACTCACCGCTGCTCGGCCAGTACTACGCCGAACGGCGGGGCATCGACCCGGCGAACATCTGTCATGTCAGCGTGCCGAACGGGTTCTTCATCGAGTGGGACGAGTTCCGCAGCCTGCGCGACCAGATCATCGCCTTCCTGCAGGAGAACACCTTTCCGCCGGGAGTCACGCCGGTGACCTGCACGGACGGCGACCCGCCGTGGTACTGCCCGGACTCGATGGACCAGGTGCGCAACAACACGCGCATCCGCTACATCGTGACGACCCGCGGCGTGCCGACGCGGACGCTGGTGACCGGATCCCAGCTCCCGTACAACAGCTCCACGTCGGTCGACAACTACCTCAAGTTCTGGCTCGTCAGATACTTCCCGCAAGACCAGGTACTCAACTTCTCCGAACGACGCCGCGCATTCGGTGACGGTCGCGGGATGCGCACCGTCGACACCGCCTACGACGGCGAGCTGATCATCGGCCGCATCGACGGACTGACGCTCGACAGCGCCAAGGCGCTCGTCGACCGGGCCCTGGCGGCCGAGCAGCAGGGCCTCTACGGCAAGCTGTACGGCTCGAAGTACGGCTCGACCGGCGGTCGCGCGAGCTGGTACGACTACCAGACGAACCGCTACGTCTACGGCGACCCGACGACGAGCTGGCGCTACCAGCTCGGCCTGGTCGGTGAGGACCGCGACGAGTGCATCGACTTTCTCGACCAGCCCGCCTCGTCCGCTTCGGGCAAGGCGCCGGCCTACTGCCGTGCCCGGATGACGTCCGGCAACGATCCGCCTCCGGGACGCTCGAATTCGCGCGAGCCGGATCCGTTCGACGGGCTGTTCTATCTCGGCTCGCTCGACGGCCAGGCGACGACCGGCAGCTTCCGCGACTTCCAGAACTGGCGCCGGAACGACACATGCACGGTCACGCTGTGCCGCGACGCCGCCGATCCCGCCGCGTGCCGGGCCGCCTCGACCGACGTCTTCCGGGAGATCAACACCGACTGCATGGGGGTCGCGGACGGGTTCTGGGGCTACAACTTCCAGTCGTTTCCCGTGTCGTACTTCACGGTCTGGCCGACGGCGTGGTACGAGAACGGAGGCACGAGTTTCACGAGTCTCGGCGGCGGCTCGACCCACAGGCTCGGCTTTCCCGAGGTGCGGGAGGACGTCGGCCGCACGGACAGCTACAGCCTCTGGTATCGCAACACCGACGAGGTGGTCGACCCGCTGTGCTGGCCGCCGGGCGACGACTTCGCGGGGCCGCCGACGCAGAGCTGTCGCGACCGGCGCCGGCCCCGCATCAACCAGCGCGTGACGTTCACGCCGCGCACCGTCGACTCGGCCAATCCGCAGGTCTACCGCATCGGCCTGTGGTACCGGACCGAGAGCATCTCGCCGGTGCGCAATCTGCGCGTCCGCTTCTGGGTGCGCGAAGTCGACGGCGGCTCGACGGCGATCGACTACGGCACGAAGACCCTGGCCTCGCTTCCGGCGACGACCGACTGGACCTACGCGGAGGTGACGTTCCAGCTCGATCCGGCGCTGCACACGCGCACCGACCTGCAGTACGACGGACTGCGGATCATGCTCGACACCTCGGGGGTCTTCAGCGGCGGCCTGGGAATCGATGACGTCTCCCTCAGGGAGGACGGCGACCCGACGGAGCTGCTGGTCAACACGTCATTCGACGGCGGCCACGAGCAGGTCAGCGGCGGGGATCACGCGGCGAACTTCCTCTCGCGTCTCAACGGTACGGGTTTCTTCGGCAGCCTGAGCCATCACGAGTCGGGCGGCCATTCGTTCGACCAGCACCCGCAGGAGACGCTGCTCTACTTCCTGCGCGGCCTGCCCTACGGCGACGCGGCCTGGTGGGCCGAGAACCACAACAGCGGGATCGTCTACGGCGATCCGCTCTACTCGCCGACCGAGGTGAATCTGGCCTATCTCAACGACGCCGATCGGGTGCTCGATGCCCTGGCGCCGCTGTACGGCAGCACGATCAACGGGCGCGATCCCGGGCTCGTCGACACGACCTACGCCATCGATTACTGCCCCGGTGTCGACTTCTACCAGTGCGACCGTGACGGGAGCTGGACGAGCGCCGGAATCTCCGGGACGGGCGGCCAGCGCGACCAGTTCCTCGGCTTCTGGGACACCACGGGGCTCGCGTTCGGCGACTACACGCTGCGCCTCGCGGTGACCTCGACACGGCGGTCGGATGGCCGCGCGCAGTCGTTCTTCGACTACTATCCGGTCACCGTGGGCTTCGCGCTGCCGGAAGTCACGGGACTGACCGTCGAAGGTGCCGGGCCGACGCGGGTGGCGTGGAACGGCCAGGGTCCGGTGTTCTACGACGTCGCGGGCGGTAGCCTGTCCGACCTGCTGGCGACGGCCGACTTCTCGCTGGCGACATGCCTGGTCGACGACACGTTCCAGACCGAGTACTTCGACCTGCGCCCCGCGCCCCCACCGGGCGATGGTTACTGGTATCTCGTGCGCTCCGACGGATCCGGGACGGGCTCGTGGGGCGATGCCGAGGGGCTCGAGGCCGATCCGCGCAACGAGATGGATCTCGCCGGCCCCTGCTCGTAACCGGAGCGGCCGTATCGGCGAAACCGGCTCGTGAACGCGCCGTGATCTCCCCGTGAACATTGCCGGCGATGATCGGAGATCACGCCGAGGGGAGCATCCGTGAACAGACACGTGCTGGTGATCGAGGACGATCCCGATCTGCGGCGACTGGTCGGGCTGCATGCCGCCGACCTGGGCTGTGAGGTGACGGCGGCCGGGACCGGCCAGGAGGGCCTCGAGGCTCTCGACGACACGCAGCCCGCGATCGTCGTCCTCGACCTGATGCTCCCCGACATGGACGGTCTCGAGATCTGCCGCCGGATCCGGGAACGGGACACGTGGACCGGCGTCCTGATGCTGACCGCCCGCTCGACCGAGGCCGAACGCGTGCTCGGGCTCGAGCTGGGCGCGGACGACTACCTGACCAAGCCGTTCAGCGTTCTCGAACTGCGGGCACGGATCAAGGCGCTCCTTCGCCGGACCGACGCCCTGCGCGAGCGGACCGGGCAGGGGCTGGAGACCGAGTCGATCCGCGCCGGCGAGCTGACGATCGACCCGGGCCGGCGGACGGTCATGCGCGGAGCCGACGAGATCCGGCTGACGGCCCGCGAGTTCGACCTGCTGCTCGCCTTCGCGCGACATCCCGGCCGCGTGTTCACCAGGACGCAGCTGCTCGACAGCGTGTGGGGCTACGGCCACGAGGGCTACGAGCACACGGTCAATTCGCACATCAGCCGCCTGCGGGGCAAGATCGAACGTGATCCGCGCAAGCCGCAGTTCATCCTCACGATCTGGGGCGTGGGCTACAAGTTCACCGAAGAGCCGCGGCGCACTCCGTGATGCCGCGGTCGCTGTACGCCTCGCTGGCCCTCGGCCTGACGGCGATCCTGCTGCTGTCCGGCGCAACCTACCTCGCGATCACGATGACGATGACCCGGCTTCATTTCGAGGAACTCCAGCAGGACCTGCATCGCAACCTCGCGGCGCAGCTTCTCGGAGAGGGGCTCGTCGCCGTCGACGGCCGGATCGACGAGGCGGCGCTCGAGGACGTGTTCCACGACCTGATGGTGATCAACCCCGCGATCGAGGTCTACCTGCTCGATCCCGAGGGGCGCATCCTGCGCTACAACGCCCCGGGCCCGCTGCCGGTCGATCACGTCGATCTGTGGCCGATCCGGCGTTTCCTCGGCGGCGCGCGCGGCATCGTGCGGGGAGACGACCCGCGTCACGCGGGCCGACAGAAGGTGTTCTCCGCGGCACCGATCCTCACGAAGGATCG